>VBCJ01000127.1 GCA_005884335.1 Betaproteobacteria bacterium
AGCCGCTCCTTTTCCGGCGCAGGGTCTTCGTTGATCAGATACGGCTTGATCGAGTGGTACTGCTTGAAGAACTGGGTCATGTCGACGATCAGGTCGCGGATCACCGGCAGCCCCGGCAGCGGCCGCAGTTCAACGGGCTCTTTCAGATCGCTCAACTTGGTGATGCAGGCGAGCCCGTTCTTGCCGTTGATGTTCATGGCGTCGGAGCCGCACACGCCTTCCCGGCAGGAGCGCCGCAGGCTCAAGCTGTCGTCCTGCTCCTTGATGCGCACCAGGGCATCGAGGAGCATGCGGTCGTGCGGATCGAGCGCGACGTCGTAGTCCCGCATCGCGGGCTTTTCGTCCTTGTCCGGGTCGTAGCGGAAAATCCTGAAGCGCATGCTTCCCTCAGTTCGGTTGGGTCAGTAGGTCCGTACCTTCGGCTCGATGGTCCGAGCGGTCAGCGGCTTCATGTGCACCGGCTTGTACTCGAGCCGGTCGCCGTCCTTGTACCAGAGCGTGTGCTTTAGCCAGTTCGCGTCGTCGCGGGCCTGATGGTCGGCACGGTCGTGCGCGCCGCGGGACTCGCGTCGCGCCTCGGCGGAGACCATCGAGGCGCGCGCCGCGTCGACCAAGTTGTCGAGCTCGAGCGCTTCGATCCGCGCGGTATTGAACACGCGGCTCTTGTCCTTGACCTGGGTGCGCGTGGCGCGGTCGGCGATTTCCCGGATCTTCTTCACGCCCTTGGCGAGCATGTCCGGAAAACGGAATACGCCGCAATGCGCCTGCATGGTGCGGCGAATCTCCATGCCCACCTCGGCGACCGACTCGCCGTTCTTCTGTCCGTCGAGCCGCGCAAGGCGCGCCTGGGTCCGCTCCGCCGCGTCCTTGGGCAAGTCCTTGCGCTGCGGATTCTCCTGCAGGAATTTGACGATCGAATCCGCGGCCGCCTTGCCGAAGACGAGCAGGTCGGTGAGCGAATTCGTGCCGAGGCGGTTCGCGCCGTGGACCGAGGCGCAGGCGCACTCACCCGCCGCGTAGAAGCCCGGCACCGCCGCTTCGGCGTCGCTCTCCCGCGGAACGACGACCTCGCCGCGATAGTTCGTCGGTATCCCTCCCATCATGTAGTGCACCGTCGGAACCACCGGGATCGGATCCTTCACCGGGTCGACGTCGGCGAATTTCTTCGCGATCTCGCGGATCCCGGGCAGGCGCTTCTCGATGACCTCCGGGCCGAGATGGTCGAGTTTCAGCAGCAGGTAATCGCCGTGCGGCCCGGCGCCGCGCCCTTCCTTGATCTCGGTCGCCATGGCGCGCGAAACGACGTCGCGCGAAGCGAGGTCCTTCAGATTCGGCGCGTAGCGCTCCATGAAGCGCTCGCCGCCCTTGTTGAGCAGGTAGCCGCCCTCCCCCCGCACGCCTTCGGTGATCAGCACCCCCGCGCCCGCGACACCCGTCGGGTGAAACTGCCAGAACTCCATGTCTTCAAGAGGGAAGCCGGCGCGCGCCGCCATGCCGAGGCCGTCGCCGGTGCAGATGAACGCGTTGGTCGTGGAGGAGAAGATCCGCCCCGCCCCCCCGGTCGCGAAAAGCGTCGCGCGCGCGTGCAGGACCATCACTTCGCCGGTTTCCATCTCGAGCGCGGTCACGCCCAGCACCTGGCCGCTTGCGTCGCGGACGAGGTCGAGCGCCATCCACTCGACGAAAAACTGGGTGCGGGCCCTGACGTTTCTCTGGTAGAGCGTATGCAGCATCGCGTGGCCGGTGCGGTCCGCGGCGCAGCAGGAGCGCTGCACCGGACGCTCGCCGAAATTCTGCGAATGGCCGCCGAAGGGCCGCTGGTATACCGTGCCGTTCTCGTTGCGATCGAACGGCATGCCGAAGTGCTCGAGCTCGTACACGAGCTTGGGCGCTTCGCGCACCATGAATTCGATCGCGTCCTGGTCGCCGAGCCAGTCCGAGCCCTTCACCGTATCGTACATGTGCCACAACCACGAATCCTCGCCCATGTTGCCGAGCGCCGCGCCGATCCCGCCCTGTGCCGCCACCGTGTGCGAGCGCGTCGGGAATACCTTGGAAAGCACTGCGACGCTCAAGCCCGCTTCCGACAGCTGCAGCGCAGCGCGCAGGCCGGCGCCGCCCGCCCCCACCACGACTGCGTCGAAACTGCGCCTTGCGACGGCCACTCTAGATTCTCCAGAGGATCTGCATCGCCCAGCCGGCACAGCCTGCGAGCCACAGGATCGTCGCGATCTGCAGCGCGAGGCGCAGGCCGGTGTGCTTGACGTAATCCATCCAGATGTTGCGCACGCCGATCCAGGCGTGGATCAGCGCGCTCGCGACGAGAAGAAAGGTCGCAAAGCGCATCCACCCCTGCGCGAACAACGCCTTCCACGAGGCATACGTCACCGGCCCGCGTCCCAGAGCGAACAGGAACGCGATCGTATATACGAGCATCACCACGGCTGTGACGCGCTGGGCGAGCCAGTCCTTCAGTCCGTAGTGCGCGCCGACGATGACGCGTGTCACCACAGCTTCGCTCCGATGAAGGCGGTCAGCGCGAGGCTCACCACGAAAACGGCGACGGCGCTTCTCCGGGCCGCGCCGAGTTCGACACCCATGTCGATGTCGAGAAACAGGTGCCGCACGCCCGCGCACAGATGATGCAGATATGCCCACAGGAACACGAGCATCGAAGATTTCACGAGCGGATGTCCGACGTAGTTCCGAAACCGGGTGAAGCCCGCCTCCGACGAAAGGCTCATGTCGAGCAAGAACAGAAACCAGATCAATCCGAGGAAAAGCAGCGCGCCGCTCGCACGATGGAAAATCGAGACCAGACCCGGGACGGGGAGATTGAGAGGACTGAGGTTATACCAGAGGGGACGCTTTTTTTTCGCCGTCAGATCAGGCATGTAAAGCAATCCTTCCGCAACGCTTGGGCTGATTTGGAATCTTGACGGGAGTCAAGATTATAGCAGGCTTCGACTCGCGCCTGTGCTGCGCAAAAGCGCCAGGCCGGATATATTCGCGCTTCTCCAGGGAGAGTCTCACCATGTCCAACAAGCCCATTCGTGTCGCAGTGACGGGCGCCGCCGGCCAGATCGGCTACCGCCTGCTTTTCCGCATCGCGAGCGGCGAAATGCTCGGGAAGAACCAGCCGGTGATCCTGCAGATGCTCGAGATTCCCGAGGAGAAAGCTCAAAAGGCGCTGAAGGGCGTGATGATGGAGCTCGATGACTGCGCCTTTCCGCTCTTGCACGGCATGGTCCCCACCGCCGACCCGATGGTCGCGTTCGAGGACGTCGAAATCGCGCTCCTCGTCGGCGCGCGTCCGCGCGGCCCGGGCATGGAGCGCAGGGACCTGCTCGAGGCGAACGGCAGGATCTTCGCGCCGCAGGGCAAGGCGCTCGCCGCGGTCGCGAGCCGCAAGGTCAAGGTGCTGGTGGTCGGCAACCCGGCCAACACCAATTGCCTCATCGCGATGAAGAATGCGCCCAGCCTGAAACCGACGCAGTTCACGGCGATGATGCGCCTGGATCACAATCGCGCCGTCGGGCAGATCGCGCAGAAGATCGGCAAGCCCCTGACCTCGATCCGCAAGGTCACCATCTGGGGAAACCACTCGGCGACGCAGTACCCCGACGTATTCCAGGCGGAGTGCGGAGGCAAGAAAGTCTGGCCGATGATCAACGACCAAGAATGGCTGGAGAAGACTTTCATCCCGACGGTGCAGAAGCGCGGCGCCGCGATCATCGAGGCCCGCGGGCTGTCCTCCGCCGCGAGCGCGGCGAACGCCGCAATGGACCACGTGCGCGACTGGATCCACGGAACGCGTGCGGGCAACTGGGTCAGCATGGGGGTCCCTTCGGACGGCAGCTACGGAATTCCGGAAGGCGTGATCTACGGCTATCCGGTGACCTGCGAGAGCGGCAAGTACAAGATCGTCAAGGGCATACAGGTGAGCGAATTCAGCCGCGCCAGGATGGACGCGACCCTGAAGGAACTGCACGAAGAGCGCGACAGCATCCGGCCGCTGCTCGGCTAGGAAGGCAGGGGCCCGCACGAAGCGTGGCGGGTGTCCGCCGCCCGCGGCGAGCTAAAATGAGCCCTATGTCAGCCGGAGCCCGGTTCCGCGCCGCGATGAAAGCGGAAAAGCCGCTGCAATGCGTGGGCGCGATCAATGCCTACCACGCGCGGCTCGCCGAGCGCGCCGGCTACAAGTCGATCTATCTGTCCGGCGGAGGAGTCGCCGCCGGCTCTCTCGGGCTCCCCGACCTGGGCATCAGCAATCTGGAGGACGTGCTGACCGACGTGCGCCGCATCACGGACGTCTGCTCGCTGCCGCTGCTGGTCGACGTCGATACCGGTTTCGGCGCGAGCGCCTTCAACATCGCGCGCACCGTCAAGTCGCTGATCAAGGCGGGCGCGGCGGCGATGCACATCGAAGACCAGGTCGGCGCCAAGCGCTGCGGGCACCGGCCCGGAAAAGAGCTCGTGTCGAAGGAGGAAATGGTCGACCGGATCAAGGCGGCGGTGGATGCGAAGACCGATCCGGACTTCGTGGTCATGGCGCGCACCGACGCGCTTGCGGTCGAAGGCCTGGAGCGCGCGATCGAGCGCGCGATCGCCTGCGTGGAAGCCGGCGCCGATGCCGTTTTTCCCGAGGCGATACCTGAGCTTTCCATGTACCGCAAGTTCGCTGAAGGCGTGAAAGTGCCGGTGCTCGCCAACATCACCGAGTTCGGCGAGACGCCGCTTTTCACGCTGCAGGAGCTGCGCTCGGCTCAGGTAGCGATCGCGCTCTATCCTCTCTCGGCGTTCCGCGCCATGAACGCGGCGGCGCTCAAGGTCTACAATGCGATCCGCAGGGAGGGAACGCAGAAGAGCGTCCTCGAGCTGATGCAGACGCGCGCCGATCTCTACGAGACTCTCGACTATCACGCCTACGAGCGCAAGCTCGACGAATTGTTCGCCAAAGAGAAATCAAAATGAACGAGGCCGCAGCGGCCCCGAAGGCCAAGAAGTCGGTCGCGCTCTCCGGCGTCCCGGCCGGCAACACTGCGCTTTGCACGGTCGGCCGAACCGGCAACGATCTACATTACCGCGGCTACGACATCCTCGATTTCGCCGACGCGGCCGAGTTCGAGGAAGTCGCCTACCTCCTGGTCCACGAGAAGCTGCCCAACGCAGGGGAGCTCGCATCCTACAAGAAGAAGCTGCGGGCGCTGCGCGGCATGCCGCCTGCCGTGATGAAGGCGCTGGAAGCCGTGCCGCCTTCAGCGCATCCGATGGACGTGATGCGCACCGGCGTGTCGGCTCTGGGCACCGTTCTTCCCGAACCGGAAGACCACTCCGCGGCCGGCGCGCGCGACATCGCCGACCGGCTGATGGCTTCGCTCGGCTCGATGCTCCTCTACTGGCATCACTACAGCCGCGAACATAGGCGGATCGAAGTCCGGACCGACGACGATTCCATCGGCGGGCACTTCCTGCACCTGCTGCACGGGAAGCCGCCCTCGGCCGAGTGGGTGCGCGCGATGCACACCTCGCTCATCCTCTATGCCGAGCACGAGTTCAACGCCTCGACTTTCACCGCCCGGGTGATCGCTGGCACCGGATCGGATATCTACTCGGCGATCTGCGGAGGCATCGGCGCGCTGCGCGGGCCCAAGCACGGCGGAGCGAACGAGTTCTCTTTCGAGGTGCAGTCGCGCTACTCGGATGCCGGGGAGGCCGAGGCCGACATCGTGCGCCGGGTGCGGGAGAAGGAAATCGTCATCGGCTTCGGCCACCCGGTCTACACCACGGGCGATCCGCGCAATCAGGTCATCAGGGAAGTGGCCCGCCGCCTGTCGAAGACTCAAAAGGACATGAAGCTCTTCGACATCGCGGAGCGCCTCGAGCAGGTCATGCTGCGGGAAAAGAAGATGTTCGCCAATCTGGACTGGTATAGTGCGGTCTCCTATCACATGATGGGCGTGCCCACCGCGATGTTCACCCCGATTTTCGTCATCTCGCGCACCTCGGGCTGGTCGGCGCACATCATCGAGCAGCGAATCGACGGTAAAATCATCCGTCCGAGCGCCGTTTACACCGGCCCCGAAAACCGCAAATGGGCACCGCTCAAGGAGCGCCGGTAACATGAAGAGGAGACCGTCATGAAGTTATCGAGGCTCGCGTTCCTCGCCGCGGTGTTCGGCGCCTGCCCCGCCGCCGCTTCGCCCCCCGGTGACATCGCCGGCACCTGGGAATGCCGGCTCCCCGGGATCGAATACCGCAACAAGCCTCCCATTCTCTACGTCGCCGACACGGGCGGTGACCAGTCCCAGGTCACGATCGAGGTGGACGGGTTCGCGCGCGAAATCTACGGGCGCTCGGAAATCGCGGCAGACCAGGGCGGCTGGTGGAAGGTCAAGCCGGCGCAAGGTCAGGAATTCATGATCCGTCCCGACGGCAGCGCCAAGCAGCGCACGCCCGCGATGGGCCTGCGCTTCGCCGATTCGAAAAGCGATTATCGCTGCCTGCGGCTCCCGCCGTCGGGCGTGCCGAGCGCCGTGATACCGCTCGCCCCGGCCGAGGAGCAAGGCGCTCCGCCCATCAAGGAGCAAGGGGCTCCGCCCATGATCGAGCTGGGCGTTCCGCCGGAGCCCGCGCAGAGCGAAGGGGACGCGCCCAAAAAAGAGTAGTGATGTCAGCGCCCGTTTCCAATGTCCGGCCCAGGCCGGACAAGGTCCTCGTCGACATCGCCGATTACGTCAGCAAGCACGAGATAGGGAGCGCGGAAGCCTACGACACCGCGCGGCTGTGCCTCATCGACACGCTCGGCTGCGGCCTGGAGGCGCTCGAGTATCCCGCGTGCACCAAGCTGCTGGGTCCTATTGTTCCGGGCACTTCGATTCAGAATGGAGCGCGGGTGCCCGGCACGCGCTTCGAGCTGGATCCGG
>VBCJ01000128.1 GCA_005884335.1 Betaproteobacteria bacterium
GACTTACCGCCACGCTCCCAACACCGGCTCGCGCAAGTCCTGGGCGGCGGGCGACGCGACTTCGCGGGCGGTGCGCCTCGCGCTCATCGCCAAGACCGGGGAGATGGGCTATCCGTCGGTGCTCACCGCCAAGACCTGGGGCTTCTACGACGTGCTCTTTCGCGGCAAGCCGTTCCGGTTTCCGCGGCGCTACGGCTCCTACGTGATGGAGAACGTGCTGTTCAAGATCTCCTTCCCGGCCGAATTCCACGCGCAGACCGCAGTGGAGGCGGCGGTCCTCTTGCACCCGGAGGTGAAAGACCGGCTTTCCGACATCAGGAAAATCGAGATCGTCACGCACGAATCGGCGATCCGCATCATCGACAAGAAGGGGCCGCTCAACAACCCGGCCGACCGCGACCACTGCATCCAGTACATGGTGGCCATCGGCCTCGTCAAGGGCAATCTGACCGCCGCCGACTACGAAGACGACGTCGCCCGGGACCCGCGCATCGACGCGCTGCGCGCGAAGATGGTCTGCATCGAGAACAAACGCTACTCGCGCGACTACCTCGATCCCAAGAAACGCTCGATCGCAAACCAGCTGCAGATTTTCTTCAAGGACGGAACCAAGACGCGCAAGGTGGCGGTAGAGTATCCGCTCGGTCACCGCCGGCGCCGTCACGAAGGCATTCCCTTGCTCGAAGCGAAATTCCGCAGGAATCTCGATCGCCGCTTTCCCGAGCCGCGACGCAAGCTCATCGTCGACTTGTGCCAGGACCCGAAGCGCCTGGAAGCGACACCGGTCAATGAGTTCGTGGATTTGTTCGTGATCTGAACCTGATCAGCCCGCAGCCCGGGTGTTCGACAACACGTATAACTATCATATAGTTAGATATGAGAACCCGCGTGAGCTGGTCAACGGCACGCGAGTCACGGTTGGCTTGCTTCCTGCTTGACCTAGGTGTGTCCCTGGCTGAACGGACACCCGCCTCTTACGTGTAAGAGTGCCCAGCGCGGCTCGCTGATTCCGGCGGGCTGCGTCGGTATTTTTGTTGGAGGGTTTCCGTCAACCCGGAAACAGGGGCAGGAGCAGAAAGATGATCACGGTCAAGCTCACGGTGGCCGATCTGTACCACCGTCGCGCAAGCGTCGAGGATGTGGAACGGCAGTTGCGGCTCGACAACCCGCATTACACCGAGGCGGAAATCGAGATTCGCCTGCGCAAATACGCGCTTGCCGCCGACATGTGCAGGGTGAGTCGAGCGCAGACGCGGGCCTGGAACTGGACGGCCGCCGGCCGGGCGCTGAACGGGGCCTATCTCGCCCTAGGCGAGGACTCTCCCATCGCCGACAACCACGAGGCCGGACTCGCGCTCCATTGCGCCAAGCATCCCGTCCAGAAGGCTTAACGAGCCCAGCCGCCTGAGGCAGCGCATGCGGCCGGCCGCCGCGGAGACGAAACCTGCACGCGCAAGGTGGCGGTAGAATATCGGCTCGGTCACCGCCGCCGCCACGAAGGCATTCCTTGCTCGAAGCGAAATTCCGCACGAAGCTCGTACGCCGCTGGTCGAACTGTTCGTAATCTAAAGGACGACACCCGATGTCACACAATCTTTTCAACACGCTGCAGGAATTCAAGATGGCTTCGGGCAAGACCGGCAAGTTCTATTCCCTGCCCGCCCTGGAAAAAGCGCTGGGCGCCAAGGTTTCGCGCCTGCCGGTGTCGATCCGCATCGTGCTGGAATCGGTGCTGCGCCACTGCGACGGCAAGAAAATCACCGAAGAGCACGTCAGGCAGCTGGCGAACTGGAAGCCGAACGCGCCGCGCACCGACGAAATTCCTTTCGTGCTCTCGCGCATCCTCCTGCAGGACCTGACCGGGATCCCGTCGCTCGCCGATCTCGCCGCGATGAGGAGCGTCGCGCAGCGGCTCGGCAAGAACCCCAAGGTGGTCGAGCCGCTCGTGCCGGTCGATCTCGTCGTGGACCACTCGATCCAGATCGACCACTACGGCGTCAAGAACGCGCTCGATCTCAACATGAAGCTCGAGTTCAAGCGCAACCAGGAACGCTACACATTCATGAAGTGGGCGACGCAGGCCTTCGACACTTTCCGCGTCGTGCCGCCGGGCATCGGCATCGTGCACCAAGTGAACCTCGAGTACCTGGCGCGCGGCGTTCACAAGAAGGACGGCCTCTACTACCCGGACACGCTGGTCGGCACCGACAGCCACACCACGATGGTGAACGGCATAGGCGTGGTCGCCTGGGGCGTGGGCGGCATCGAGGCCGAAGCCGGAATGCTCGGCCAGCCGACTTACATCCTCACCCCCGACGTGGTCGGCTTCCACCTGAAAGGCAAACTCCGCGGCGGCGTCACCGCCACCGATCTGGTATTGACGGTCACCGAGATACTGCGCAAGGCGAAGGTCGTCAACAAGTTCGTCGAGTTCTTCGGCGAGGGCACCGAGAGCCTGACCGTCCCCGACCGCGCGACGATCGGAAACATGGCGCCGGACTACGGCGCGACCATGGGTTTCTTCCCCATCGACGACGCCACCATCGACTATTTCGAGGGCACCGGCCGCACCAAGGACGAGATCGACGCATTCCAGTCCTACTTCAAGGCACAAGGCATGTACGGCACGCCGAAGAAGGGCGACATCGACTACAGCGATGTGATCGAGCTCGATCTCGGCACGGTGACGCCTTCGCTCGCCGGCCCGAAGCGCCCCCAAGACCGCATCGAGATCGGCAAGGTCAAGGCGAAGTTCACCGAGCTCTTCGCCAAACCAGCGGCGGAGAACGGTTTCTCCAAGAAACCGGAGGACCTGGGCAGGCGCTTCAAGACGCGCGACGGCCTCGATGTCGGCTCGGGCGACGTGATGATCGCGGCGATCACCTCGTGCACCAACACCTCCAACCCGGGCGTGCTGCTCGCCGCGGGCTTGCTCGCCAAGAAGGCCGTCGAGCGCGGCCTGACGGTGAAGAAGCACGTGAAGACGTCGCTTGCGCCCGGATCGCGCGTGGTCACCGAGTACCTGAAGAAGACCGGGCTCCTGCCCTATCTCGAGAAGCTCGGCTTCAGCCTCGCCGCATACGGCTGCACCACCTGCATCGGCAACTCCGGGCCGCTCGCCGAGACCATCGACGAGGCGATCTCCAAGAACGATCTGGTGGGTGCCGCCGTGCTGTCCGGCAACCGCAACTTCGAGGCGCGCATCCACGCGAGCCTGCGGGCGAACTTCCTCGCCTCGCCGCCGCTGGTCGTCGCCTACGCGCTTTCCGGCACGGTGCTCAAGGACCTGATGAGCGAGCCGATCGGCAAGGGCAAGAACGGCGAAGACGTGTGGATCGGCGACATCTGGCCCTCGGCGCAGGAGATCCAGGCCCTCATGAAGTACGCGATGGACCCGAAGACCTTCCGCACGCTCTACGGCGACGTCGCCAACGCCAACCCGATGTGGAAGAGCGTTCCCGCACCCTCGGGCCAGGTGTACAACTGGCCGAAGTCCACCTACATCGCCGAGCCGCCGTTCTTCCGCGATTTCTCGATGCAGCCGCGTCCCACCGGTTCGATCCGCGGCGCGCGCGTGCTCGGCATCTTCGGCGACTCTCTCACCACCGACCACATCAGCCCGGCGGGGTCGATCAAGCCCACCTCGCCCGCGGGCACTTACCTGCTCGAGCACGACGTCGCGGTGCCGGATTTCAACAGCTTCGGCGCGCGCCGCGGCAACCACGAGGTGATGATGCGCGGCACCTTCGGCAACGTGCGCATCAAGAACCTGATGCTGCCCACCAAAGCCGACGGCTCGCGCACCGAGGGTGGGCTCACCTACCACCAGCCTTCGGGCGAGCAGATGCCGATCTACGAGGCGGCGATGAAGTACATCGCCGCAGGCGTGCCCACCGTGGTGTTCGGCGGCGAGGAATACGGCACCGGTAGCTCGCGCGACTGGGCTGCCAAGGGCACGCTGCTCCTCGGTACGCGCGCGGTAATCGTCAAGAGCTTCGAGCGCATCCATCGCGCCAACCTCGTCATGATGGGCGTGCTGCCCTTCCAGTTCATGGGGAACGACTCGGTGGCGTCGCTCGACATCAAGGGCGACGAAACCATCGACATTCTCGGCATCGAAGGCGGCGTGCATCCGCGCCAGGAGGTGCCGCTCGTCATCCGCCGCAAGGACGGGACGACCGAGTCGATCAAGGTGCTGCTGCGCATCGAAACGCCGATCGAGGTCGACTACTACGTCCACGGCGGCATCCTGCCGTTTGTGCTGCGTGAGCTCCTCAGCACTGCGAAATCCTCCGCTCGTGCCGCGTAACCATCGCGCCGCCTGATGGCGGATTGGGACGTCATCGTCGTCGGCGGGGGCAACGCCGCGCTGTGCGCGGCGCTGTCGGCGAAGGAAACGGCGAAGCGCGTGCTCGTTCTCGAGCGCGCGCCCGAAGCGGAGGCCGGCGGCAATTCGCGCTTTACCGCCGGGCTGATGCGCATCGTCTACAACGGCGCCGACGATCTCGGCCGGTTGATCGAGCTGTCCCGCGAGGAAATCGAGCGGACGGATTTCGGGACCTACACCGCCGACCAGTTTCTCGACGACATGGCGCGCGTCACCGAGTACCGCTGCGATCCCGACCTCACCGAAATCCTGGTCAAGGAG
This sequence comes from Betaproteobacteria bacterium, assembly GCA_005884335.1. GTDB lineage: Bacteria > Pseudomonadota > Gammaproteobacteria > Burkholderiales > SG8-39 > VBDM01. The sequence goes on from VBCJ01000128.1 coordinate 4,649, forward strand.
AGTTTCCCGACCGCCCTGTGGATGCGGAAGCAAGGCCTGCGCTTTACCGCGGCCTGGGGCCGGCAGGCGTTCAAGATCGAAGGCAGGTTCAAGTTCTGGGGCGGGCTTACGCTCGAGGCGGTCGGCGGCGGCCCGGGGCTCGTCGAGTCACTGACGCGGATCGCGCTCAGGCGCGGAATCGAGATCTGGTACTCGGCGCGCGCGGTGTCGCTGCTCGCCGACGACGCCGGCGTGCACGGCGTGCGCGTGAAGCGCGAAGGAAAGACGCTCGACGCCGGCGCGCGCGCGGTGGTGCTCGCCGCGGGCGGCTTCCAGGCCAATCCCGAGTGGCGCACGCGCTATCTCGGCCCGGGCTGGGAGCTCGCGAAAGTGCGCGGCACGCGCTTCAACACCGGCGACGCGATCCACATGGCGCTAGAGGTCGGCGCGGCGCCCGTGGGCAACTGGTCGGGATGCCACGCCGTCGCCTGGGACAGGAACGCCCCCGAATTCGGCGATCTCGCCGTCGGCGACCAGTTCCAGAAGCATTCCTATCCCTGGGGCATCTACATCAACGCCGAGGGCAAGCGCTTCGTCGACGAAGGCGCCGATTTCCGCAATTACACCTACGCGAAATACGGCCGCGTGATCCTGCACCAGCCCGGCCAGTTCGCCTGGCAGATCTTCGATGCCAAGGTGAAGGGCCAGCTGCGCGACGAATACCGGATCAAGCAGGTGACCAAGGTCACGGCGAGCACGCTCGAGGAGCTGGTCGAGAAGCTCGACGACGTCGACGCGCGCGCCGCGCTGGAGGAGATCCGGCGCTACAACGCCGCGGTCCGCACCGATATCCCGTTCAATCCCAACGTCAAGGACGGGCGCTGCACGACGGGTCTCACCGTGAACAAGTCGAACTGGGCGAACACTCTCGACACGCCGCCCTTCGAGGCCTACGCGGTCACCTGCGGGATCACCTTCACCTTCGGCGGGCTGCGCATCAACACCGACGCGCAAGTCATTTCCACCGACGGCGAGCCGATCGCGGGCCTCTTCGCGGCGGGGGAGCTCACCGGAGGAATCTTCTACTTCAATTACCCGGGCGGAAGCGGCCTCACCAACGGCTCGGTATTCGGGCGCATCGCCGGGGCGAACGCGGCAAAGGCCGCGAAATCGGAAAGTCAGCCGAAGAGAGTCGCAGGCACGTAGACACCGAACAAGATCGTTGCACGTGGAGCAAGGCGTGCCTCTATAATCAGCAGGAACGTTTCCGTGATTGCATAGCCAAGGACGACGATTATGAACAAACCTCTCGAGAAAACCAAGCCCGACCTCAAGCTCAGCCGCAAGGCTCCGCTCGCTACTCGCACCGACTTGAGCCCGGCAGCGACGAAGGACATCGCCGCGGCGATGAACGGAATCCTGGCGGACGTGTTCGCGCTTTACATGAAGACCAAGAACTTCCACTGGCACATGAGTGGACCGCACTTTCGCGACTACCATTTGCTCCTGGACGAGCAAGCCGACCAGCTCTATGCGATGACCGACCCCATTGCCGAGCGCGTCCGTAAGGTCGGAGGGCCCACCCTCAAGTCGATCGGGCACATCGCCCGCACGCAACGCGTGCTCGACAACGATGCCGAATACGTGGACCCGCAGGACATGCTCGCCGAGCTGCGCGAGGACAACAAGGACCTTGCGGCGCGCTTTCGCGAGGCGCATAACGTGTGCGACGAGCACCGCGACGTCGCCACCGCCAGCCTCATCGAGGTGTGGATCAACGAAACCGAGCGGCGCACCTGGTTCCTTTTTGAGGCGAGTCGCAAGGGAACCGCCACGGGACATTGAGCGTCTGTGGCATCTCAGATGAAGGATATCGAAACGCGGCGCGGCTTTCTCACGACGCTATCGGCTGTTGGATTGAACCTGGCGATCGAGGCCATCCCCGCCCTGGCGCAGCCGGCGAGCGAGCGGCCGAAGGAGGGGGATGTGCTCGTTTCGATCGAAAGCGAGAGCACGAACGCGCTTGAGCCCAAGGACATTCCGCTCGGCGGCCCGCCGCTCCTGGCATGGCCGATGGATGCCGTGGACAAAACCGTTCGCAGGGATTCCCGTCTCAACAAGATCCTCTTGCTGCGTTTGGACCCTTCGACGCTGGTGGGCGCGACCAAGGATCGCTCGGCGGAGGGCGTCGTCGCCTATTCGGCGATCTGCCCGCACGCCGGCTGCGAGGTGAATGTCTGGGCGGCGGAGCAGCAGACTCTCGAATGCTCCTGCCATTATTCGCACTACAATCCGCGCGAGGGCGCGTCGGTCATCGATGGTCCGGCGCCGCGCGCCCTGGCCGCGCTGCCGCTCAAAATCGTGGACGGCAAGCTGGCGGTGGCGAAACCGTTCACCGGCCGCGTCGGCATCGTTCCGAGCTGATTCGAGGAGGAAACGTGATGACCAAGGTTCTCATGCGAAGCGTATGCGTCGCCGCCATCGCGGCGGCTGGCATGTGCGGGGCTTCGGCGCAGCAGATGATCGAGCCGGCCTCGGCAACGCCGGTTCCGGGACCGATGCCGGAAATCCTTCGGAAGTACACGCCGGTGAGCGCCGAGCGGCTGAAAAATCCGGAGGACGGCAACTGGCTGATGTTCCGCCGCACCTTCGACGGCTGGGGATACAGCCCGCTCGGGGAGATCACGCCCGCCAATGTGGGCCGGCTG
>VBCJ01000078.1 GCA_005884335.1 Betaproteobacteria bacterium
TTGCGGCACGAATTGCGATCTGCTCCGGACCTTCCGCGATAGCTGCGGCGCCGTCGCGGCGAGGCCGAAGCGCGTCGCCTCCGACACGGGCGCCTCGCGCGAGATCGCCGAAGCCAAAGCGCTCAGAAAATGCGGCGACAACTGCAAGATCGCCGTGTGGGCGTGCACCTCCGAGAAATAAGGGCTAGGCCTTTCCGGGCGGAGGAGCGACCTTGAGAACCTCCTCAAGCGTCGTCAGTCCCATCGCGACTTTCATCGCGCCGCTGATCCTGAGCGGCTTCATGCCTTCCTTGTAGGCCTGGTCCCGGATCTTGGCGACGTCCGCCTCGGAATTGACCAGCCGCTTCACCTCGGGGGAGAGCAGCAGGATCTCGTACAGGCCGATGCGGCCCGAGTAGCCGGTGTTGCGGCATTCGAGACAACCCACCGGCCGGTAGATGTGCGCCGGACGCTTCGCCTTCCAGGGCGCGACGAACTCCTCCCAGCCCAGGTCGCCTTCGCGCCCCGGCTCGTAGGCGATTTTTTCCTTGCAATGCTTGCACAAGGTGCGCACCAGGCGCTGCGCCATGACCCCGAGTATGGTCGAGTTGAGCAGGTAGGCCGGCACCCCGAGCTCGAGCAGCCGCGTGATCGCGCTGGCGGAATCGTTGGTGTGCAGCGTGGAGAGAACGAGATGGCCGGTGAGCGCGGCCTGCACCGCCATCTCCGCGGTCTGGACGTCGCGCACCTCACCCACCATGATGATGTCCGGGTCCTGGCGCATGAGCGCGCGCACGCCCTCGGCGAAGCCGAGCTCGATCGACTGCTGCACCTGCATCTGGTTGAAGGCGGGCTCGATCATCTCGATCGGGTCCTCGATCGTGCAGACGTTCACCTCGGGCGTGGCGAGCGTCTTCAGGGTCGAATACAGCGTGGTGGTCTTGCCCGAGCCGGTCGGCCCCGTCACCAGGACGATGCCGTTCGGCTGGCCGGTCATCTGCTTCCAGCGCGTCTTGTCGTCTTCCGAAAAACCGAGCTCGGCGAAATCCTTGACGATCACGTCCGGGTCGAAAACGCGCATCACGAGCTTTTCGCCGAACGCGGTCGGCAGCGTGGATAGGCGCAGCTCCACGTCCTGGCCGTCGGCGGTGCGCGTCTTGATGCGGCCGTCCTGCGGGCGGCGCTTCTCCACCACGTCCATGCGTCCGAGGATCTTGATGCGCGAGGTCATCGCCGCCATCACCGCCATGGGGATCTGGTATACCGGGTGCAGCACGCCGTCGATGCGGAAACGCACCTCGCCCGCGTCGCGCCGGGGCTCCATGTGGATGTCGCTCGCGCGCTGATCGAACGCGTACTGCCACAGCCAGTCGACGACGTGGACGATGTGCTGGTCGTTCGCGTCGAGCTGCTTGTTCGTCTGGCCGATCTGGACCAGCTGCTCGAAATTGCCGATGCCGGTGCGCTGCTCACCCCTCTGGGCCGCGCCTTTCACCGATTTCGCGAGGTTGTAGAACTCGACCTGGTAGCGGCTGATGTCCAGGGGATTGGCGATGACGCGGCGGATCTCCAGCCGCAGTATCTGCTTCAACTCCTTTTCCCAGTCCTTGACGTAGGGCTCGCAGGTCGCGATCACCACTTCGCGCGTGCTGACTTCGACAGGAAGGATCTTGAAGCGCGCCGCGTAGTGACTGGACATCACGTCGGTGACCGCGGAGAAATTGATCTTGAGCGGATCGATGTGGAAGTAATCCATGCCGGTCTGGCGGGCGAGCCACTCGGTGAGCCACTCGAGGAAGAGGATCTTCTGCGGAGGCTTGAGGGAGCGCCACTTCTGGTCGGCGATCACGACAAGAGGGTGGTGATCGCCGCGGTGCAGCCTGCGATCCGCGATCAGCTTGTCTGCGTCGGCCTTGGGCACGAGGCCTTCGGCGACGAGGGCCTGGAGCACCTCGGAGATCGTGAGGCGGTGGTCCTGTATCGCTTCTGCGGCAGTCTGCATGGCCGGGAATATAGCCAGCCCCCGCGGAACGGGCAAGCATTTTGACTTTGCCGTTCAACTGCGCGATGCTAGCCGCTCCAAAAACCGCAACTTCCGGAGACCGAAATGACCATCAAAGTCGGCGACAGACTCCCCGACGGCAAGCTTTCCGAAGCCACCGAATTCGACGAGGCCGCGGGCTGCCCGATCAACCCGAAGGACATCAGCGTCGCGGAAGCGGCCAAGGGCAAGAAAATCGCGATCTTCGCCGTGCCGGGCGCCTATACACCGACCTGCTCGGCGAAGCACGTCCCGAGCTACGTGAAAAACTACGACAAGCTCAAGGCGAAGGGGGTGGACGAGATCTGGTGCGTCGCGACGAACGACGCCTTCGTGATGGGCGCCTGGGGCCGCGACCAGAAGGCGGGAGGCAAGATCCGCATGCTCGCCGACGGCAGCGGCGAATGGACCAAGAAGCTCGGCCTCGAGCTCGATCTCATGGCGCGCAACATGGGCGTGCGCTCGCAGCGCTACTCGATGCTGGTCGAAAACGGCGCGGTGAAAAAGTTGAATGTCGAAGCGCCGGGGAAGTACGAAGTGAGCGGCGCCGAGGCGATGCTCGCACAGCTTTGAAGCCCCGCCTGCTCGTCGCGGCGCTCGGCCTTGTCGCTGGGTGCGCCGGAGCGTTCGCGCAGGAGTATCCGTCCAGGCCGATCCGCTTCATCGTGACCTACCCGCCGGGGGGCACGGTCGACATCACCGCGCGCATCCTGCAGCCCAAGCTCTCGGAGAGCCTCGGGCAGACTGTCGTCATCGAGAACCGCGGTGGCGCGGGCGGGGCGCTCGGCACCGATGCAGCGGCCAAGAGCGCGCCCGACGGCTACACCTTCCTGTACACGCTCTCCTCGCACACGATCAATCCTTTCTTCTACAAGCTCAACTACGACGTCGAGCGCGACTTCGCTCCCGTATCGCTCGTCGTGAGCGCGCCGCAGCTCATCGCCGCGAACCCGAACGCGCCGGCGAAGACGCTGCGCGAATTGGTCGCTGCGGCCAGGGAGCGCCCCGGCTTCTATGCCTACGCTTCGCCCGGCAGCGGCACGCCCGGCCATATCGCGGCCGAGCTGCTGAAGCAGAGGACCGGGATCAACATCGTGCACGTGCCGTACAAGGGAGGCGGCCCGGCGGTCGCGGACGTGCTCGCGGGCCAGGTCCCGTTCCTCTTCCTCACCGCGTCCGCAGCGCTCTCACAGGCGCGCTCGGGAAGACTGCGCGCGCTTGCGGTCACGACGCGCAAGCGCACGGCTTCCGCGCCGGACATTCCCACCGTCGCAGAGGAGCTGAACCTGCCGGGCTACGAGGTCGATTCCTGGTGCGCGATGTTCGCTCCGGCGAAGACGCCGGCGGCGATCGTCGCGCGAATGCAGAAAGAGCTCGCCCGCGTGGTGCACCTGCCTGAGGTGAAGCAGAAGCTCATCGAGCAGGGTGCGGACCCGGTGGGCAGCAGCCCCGAGGAGCTCGAACGCGTCGTGAAGTCCGAGCTCAAGAGCTGGGCCGCGGTGATCCGCGACGCCGGAATCAAGCTGGAATAACTAGACTGCAGCGCGCGCGGGCGCGCCCGAGCCCTTGATCTGCGTGCGATGCATCACGCGGCGCGCCTTCGGATCGAAGGCGTCGCGGCGGTGCATGGTGGTGCGGTTGTCCCAGAGCACTAGGTCTCCCAGCGCCCATTGGTGTTTGTATACAGCCGTCTCGACGTAGGACCAGATCGTGTCGAGCAGCCGCTCCGATTCCGCGAGCGGGAGGCCCACGACGTAGGCGTTGAGGCGCCGCCCGAGATAGAGCGCCTTGTCGCCCGACACCGGATGGCGGATCACGATCGGATGCGGCGTGCCCACCGACTTGCGCGGATCGTTCGATGCCGTCATGCCCTTGCGGACGTAGCCGCCCGAGTCGTAGGTGCCGTCGTGCTTGATGTCGAGGTTCCTGATCCGCTCGACGAGCTCGCGCGGCATCTTCGCGAGCGCAGCCTTCATCCCGCAGAACCAGGTGTCGCCGCCGCGGGCGGGGAGCTCGAGCGAATAGAGCATCGACGCATCCGGCGGCTGCGCGATATAGCTCATGTCAGTGTGCCAGGCGGCGTCGCCGTCACCGAGCGCCCCGATCGGCTCGCCTTTGCCGTCGAGCACGTTCGAGATCACGTAGATGTCGGGATAGCCCGGGGGCGACTTGCGCCCCGCGCCCTGGT
>VBCJ01000079.1 GCA_005884335.1 Betaproteobacteria bacterium
CAGTGAGTCGCGCCTGAAGATCGAACAAACGGCGCAAGCCCAGCTTGCCTCCCAGGTGAAGGTGCTCGAAGACGAAAACAACAGGCTCAAGGAAGATCTTGCCTTTTTCGAAAATCTCGTCCCGAGCGAGCGACGCGGCGAGAAGGTCAGTATCCATCGCTTCAAAGTCGAGCGCGACGTGCTTCCCGGCGAGTTTCGCTACCGGCTGCTCGTCCTTCAGGGAGGGAGGCTCGACCGCGAGTTTCACGGGTCTCTACAGCTCGTAGTGGAGATGCAGCACGAGGGCAGGGATGCTACAATCATCATCCCCGATTCAGCCGAGACGGGCAGCACTGCTTTTAGGCTCAACTTCAAATATTTTCGTCGAGTTGAGGGAACATTTCGGGTTCCGGCGGGAGCCAGGGTGCGGACGATACAGGCGCGTATCCTGGAGAACGGGTCCAGCGAGGCCCGTGCCAGCCAAAACATCAACCTTTCTTAGCAGGTAGGAAGCGCTATGTTTCGCAAGCAGCCTAGCAAGCCGCAAAATCGCATCGACAGCCTGATTGGTGTCGGCACGAAGATCGAGGGTAATATCAATTTCACCGGAGGCCTTCGTGTCGACGGCGAAGTCGTCGGAAACGTAACTGCGGTTTCCGACGAGCCTTCGACCTTGGTGCTGAGCGAAAAGGCCCGTATCGAAGGGGAGATCAGCGTATCGCACCTGGTCGTGAACGGCGAGATCACAGGGCCCGTTTACGTAGCCGAATTCCTCGAACTCCAGTCGCGTTCCAGGGTCAAAGGAGATGTGCATTACAACAGCTTGGAGATGCATCTCGGCGCCATAGTCGAGGGGCATCTGGTACACCGTTCGGGTGAAGCCAAGACCGTGGAATTGAAGCTCGCGACGAGCAAGCCCGCGGTCTAACGGGCAGCAACGGCTTTTTTCCGGCTTGAATACCGGCGCCGCAGCCCCAACTAGCTGGCTGGCCCGGTTGACCGTGTCAGGTCCCGGCCCGATAATGGGGTAGTTTGCAACAGGAGTTGAGACATGAATGCAGTCGCCGAGATGCCCGCGCCTCTTGTTTTCACCGACAGCGCCGCAAACAAGGTCAAGCAATTGATCGACGAGGAAGGCAACACCGAATTGAAGCTGCGCGTGTTTGTCACGGGCGGCGGCTGCTCCGGGTTTCAGTACGGTTTTACTTTCGACGAAGTAAAGAGCGACGACGACACGGTGATGGAGAAAAACGGGGTGATGTTGCTCATCGACCCGATGAGCTACCAGTATCTCGTCGGCGCCGAGATCGATTACACCGAAGGCCTCGAGGGTGCGCAGTTCGTGATCAAAAACCCCAACGCGACGAGCACCTGCGGTTGCGGTTCGTCGTTCTCCGCATAATTCCTCGTCCGTCGCAATCCTGAACCAGGCGCGCTAGGCCTCTGCTTCGCTCGGGCTTTTATTCGCAATAATTCGCCGTGGGTCAGGCCGCGTAAATCGCACCGAGCACTCGCGGCCCTTTCGCACCGGTGACCTCGGGAAGATTTCCGGTCTCTCGCTTCAGCGCCCTCTGTGCGAGCCAGGCAAAAGCCATCGCTTCCACCCAGTCCGGATGAATCCCGAGCCGGTCGGTAGAGGCGATTTTCATGCCTGCCAGTTCCCGGGTGATGCGCCTTACCAAGTCGTGGTTGCGTACTCCACCACCGCACAGGTAGACCTCTTCTGCGCCTGCACAGAACTTCGCAATCGCCTTGGCGATACTGCACGCTGTGAGCTCGGCCAACGTGGCTTGCACGTCCTCGGCCTTGTGCTTTCCGACGCTGAACCGGTGTAACCAATCGAAACTGAAGTGATCGCGACCCGTGCTCTTGGGTGGTGAGCGGCGAAAATAAGGATCGGCGAGTAACGCCTTGAGTAAGGACGCAACCGGCCGTCCTCGAGCGGCAATCGCCCCGCTCCGGTCGAAGTCGCGGCCGAATCGCTCGCGCGTCCACGCGTCGAGCAGAACGTTGCCGGGTCCTGTGTCGAAGCCCGTTACCGGTCCTTGACGGGGAAGATCGGTGATATTGGCGATACCACCGAGATTGGCGATGACGCGGTGGTGGCGCGAGTCCCGGAAAACGGCCGCATGAAACGCAGGTACGAGCGGGGCACCCTGTCCGCCCGCGGCGATGTCGCGGCTTCTGAAATCGGCGACCACGGCGATGCCGGTGCGCTCGGCGAGCCACGCAGGGTTGCCGAGCTGCGAGCTGTACCCGGCCCCCGGCCGATGACGCACTGTCTGCCCGTGACAACCGATGGCGGATACGGTTTGCGCGGGGACTTGGTGTTTTTCCAGCAGGCGCTGGACCGCCTTCGCATAGAGTCTCGAGAGTTCAATCCCCGCGAGCGCTGCACGATGCACTTCGTCGCCGGATATCTCGTGCAGGGCAAGCAGAATGGCTTTCAAGCTCTTCGGATACCGTAGAAACCCGGCGCCCAGAAGACAGGGTCGGCCCCGCAGGTCGACGAGGACCGCATCGACGCCGTCGAGACTCGTGCCCGACATCAAACCGATGTAGATCTCGGAAGACGCTGATCTCGTGGAACCGCTCACTCGAGCAGCGCGAGGTCGCCGTTTTTCAAAAGATCCAGTCGCGCGATGAGCGGCTCCGCGGTACGCCTGAATGCCGCCAGTTCGATCGCTAGAATCGGCTGCGCGGCCGGGAAAGCCATGGTCAGCGGATTGCGGTTCTGGTTGTGGAGATGGAATTCGTAATGAAGATGTGGGCCGCTGGCCCAGCCGGTTTGCCCGACGTAGCCGATGATTTCGCCTTGGACGACGCGGCTACCGGCCCTCAACCCTAGCGCGAAATTCCTCAAGTGCGCGTAGTACGTGCTGTATCCCGCGTGGTGCCTGATCACGATGAGGTTTCCGTACCCGTTCCGCCGTCCCACGAACGACACGACACCGTCACCGGTTGACTTGACCCTTGTTCCGCCCGAAGCTCCATAGTCGACTCCCTGATGCGCCCGCCACTGCTGGAAAATCGGATGGCGGCGCAGGCCGAATTCCGAGGTAATACGCGAGAATTCGAGCGGCGAGCGTAGAAATACCTTGCGCAGGTTCTCACCGTCTGGGGTGTAATAGCCGCCCCTTCCCCAGGGATCCTGAAACCACACCGCGCGGTAGGTTCTCCTTTGGCTGGAGAATTCGGCCGCGAGCACTCGCCCGGATCTGATCGTTTGGCCGCCGTGGTAAAAAGTTTCGAAAACGACCCCGAAACGGTCCCCACGGCGCAGATCGCGGTGGAAATCCACGTCGCCTCCAAAAATGTCCGCAAGCTCGACCGCAATGCCGTCCGGAATCCCCGCCGCATCGGTCGCTGCGAAGAGCGAGGTCTCGATCTCGCCCGATTTCATCTCCATTCCGCGCGTCACCTCGGCCTGCTGCTCGAACCTGCCGAAGCTTTCGCCGAGGCGGTCCACCGAGAGAATCGTGTCCCTGTCGGTGAGGAACGATATCGAGCGCAACTTGCCGACCTCGTCGACCTTGGCCCGGACGGTCGTCCCGGGAAGCAGAAGGCGGAACGGCCGCGCCGCACGTGAGGAGCGCAGAAGCGTTGCCGCTTCGTCCTCATCGGCACCGAGCCGCTCGATCAGAGTGGTCAGCGTGTCGCCGCGTCTGAAACGATCTTCCTGAAAGTAAATGATCGTTCCTGAGTCGCCCACCGGGGTAGCGGACAGGGCGAGCGGCTCGATGACAGTCCGGACGGGAATCGGTTCCGGCACGTGCTCGGCCGTGCCGAATGCAGCTACCACCCCGAACAGCGGCAGAGCGACGGCGGCGGCCGACCATCGGAGGCGCCTTTCGCCGGAGCGCGTTACAATTCCAGTCTCGTCGTCATGCATATTCGGCAGCGGGTTGAATCAAAAAGTTTAACAAATTACCGCCCGATCGGCCATCTGCACACCCATGAGCGACATCGATCACCAACTGAAAGTCATCAAGCGCGGCTGCGATGAATTGATCGTCGAGGCCGAGCTGCGCGAAAAGCTCAAATCCGGACGACCCCTGCGCGTGAAGCTCGGCCTGGACCCGACTGCGCCCGACCTGCATCTCGGGCACACGGTCGTGATCAACAAGCTGCGCCAATTTCAGGACCTGGGCCATCACGTCCAGTTCCTGA
>VBCJ01000080.1 GCA_005884335.1 Betaproteobacteria bacterium
CCTGCGCTCGAGCGCGCGTATCCGCGGTTGCCCTTCACCTGGCCCGCAGTCAGCCATCCGGCGGGTGGCGTCTTTCTGATCGAGCGCGCGCAGCTGCCTGCCGATCTCGAATAGGGTTCAGCCCCATACAGTGCGGCTCTTCTCGAAAGCGGCCCACGCTGGGCCAAGAGCGGAGATCAGGTGCGCTTCGCGGCGCTGCAGCGGCTTGGGGGGTTCGGCCTTCATCTCCTTCAGGAGCCTTCGCGCCACGGCGATGTCGTTCAGCTCGCCGAGCAGGTCCTGCAACGCCTTCACGCGCTTCAGGTAGGCAGCGTATTGCGTGCCCGGAAAGAAGGGGGCAAAGAATTCACAGGCGTAGCGCAGGCGCCGAATGCGGATGCGCAGCGCATGGCGATCCTCCTCGCGTTGCCAATCGATGCGTCGCGCCGTTTTGAGCGCCTTGCGATGAAATGCTCCGAGGGCCTTCAAGGGTGAAGCCTTGGTTTCATGCACGCAACGCCGCGCGCAACGCAAGAATTGATCGAATGCGCGCGACGAGAGGACCTGCTTCGCCTGGCGCCGGGCCGCTGCGCGCTTGCGCCGCGCGAGGGACTTTAACTCTGGAGAAACGCGCGCATTCTCCAGCCAGCCGCAGAACACGTCCCAGTCGCGCGCCGCGGCGAGCGCCGGCTTGAATTTGCGCAGCCGGCGCTTCGTCGCCGGTATCCTGAACGCGCGCTGCACGGTGCGCAGGCGCCGCAGGCCGACTCGCAGCTGGTGCAGGAACTCCGGGTCGGTGGACTGGGTCACGCCGCGCGCGTTGACTTCCACCTGCGCCAGCGCCGCCGAGAACAGCGCTGCGACAGCGGGCCTGACGCTCAGGCGTGCGCCAAGCGCCGGGGTGCGCCACTTTCGCGGCGCGAAGCTGGGGTGACCGATCGGGCCTCGGGTCTGCACATTGGGGGAGAAAATTGCGCGCGGCGGTCCGATTCGCGGGATGGCTCCTGTGCGCGCTTGCGCCGGCGACGGCGCTTGCCGACTCGTGCGTCTGGGTCTCGGACGAGGACAGCCTCCGGCAAGTCCAGACGAGCGCCAACCAGGTCACCATAGTGGTTCCCTCAAGCGGAGTGAGCCGGCTCATCATGAACGCCCGCGATTGCGGCGTCTGGGCTTTCAATAAGGACGAGCGGCGCCTGCGCCGCTATGCCGCGGACGGAACGCTGGAGCTGGACATCGGGGTCCAGTCGCTCGATTCGAGAATAGACGAAATCAGGGATGTGCAACTCGATCCTTATGACGAGAGCCTCTGGCTCGCCGACGAACGGCGCTTTTCCCATCTCTCCTCCGCCGGTCAGCTTTTGAGCGGGTTTCCTACTCCGGGCGAGGTGAGCCAGTTTCGCGTCGCGCTGGATCAGAGTCTATGGTTGCTGGGCGAGCGTCGGCTCTGGCACTTCGACAAACAGGGGACGCCGCTCGCGAAATTCGCGCTCGCGGACGATTTGGCGGAGGACGCGCGTCAGTTCGCGGTGGACAGCTTGGGCGGGTTGATCTGGGTGGCGGGCGCCGATGAGCTCGCGCAGCTCCCGCTCTCCAACCCGAGCGCCGCGGCCGTGCGGCTGCGGGTCCCGCGTTCTATTACCGGACTCGCGCTCGATCCTTTGTCCGGAAAGGTCTGGATCGGGCAGAAGGAGTCGCTGCTCGCCTATGCCCGGGAGGGTACGCTCGCGCACTCGATCGATCTCAGCGCCCTGCGTTTACGTAAACCGGATAGCCTTGCCTTCGATCCGACGAGCCGCTCGCTTTGGGTCGGGGCGGAGCGTTCCGTTGCCCGTTTTACCGATGCGGGGCAGTTCGTGGCCCGTCTTGCCGCGCGCGACGGCGACGAGGCGCTCGGCGTGCCGACGTTCCGGGTGGATCCGACGCTCGTGATCGTGCGGCCCCCGCAGAACGCCTTAACTAATAATCCCAGCCCTGCGTTCACCCTTACCTACAGCGCGCAATGCAACGGTGAGCCCTGTCAGTTTGCGAACGACTATTTTGCCGCCTACCAGCTCAGCGCCACTTTGAACGCTCAGCCCGTCGGCGCGCAATTCGCGTTCCACGCCAGCGCCGCGGAGGCGACCTTCACGCCCGTCACGAGACTGCCCGAGGGCCAAAACAGCTTCAGCGCGCAGGCGACCGACGGCTTCGGACACCAGTCGAGCCGGGAGGCGATCACTTTCACGGTGGATACGATCCCGCCGAAGTTCCTCACCCTGGCCCCCGCCGAGGGAAGCGTGCTTGCCAATCCGAATATCCTGATTCAGGGCACGATCGACGACCCTACCGCTACGGTGGTGCTCGCGGGCATGGGCGTTAACCGGAATGGAGTGAGCTTCAGCTTTCCGGCGGTTCTGCTGCCCGGTTTGAACACATACAACCTGTCCGCCACAGATCCAGCCGGCAACGTCACCGTCGTTGTTCTGCATCTCACGCTCGCAACGGTCAGCGTGAGCATTGCGAGCCCGTCCAACGGCGCGACGATCAACGCCGACAGTGTCTCCGTGTCGGGAACGTTCCAGGGCCCGGCGAACTCAGGCATCACCGTGAACGGCATCGCCGCCATCGTCACGGGCAGTACCTTCATCGTCGCCGCCGTGCCGCTGCAGCCCGGGGCGAACACGCTCGCCGCCGTGGCCACCGCCCCCAACCGCCAGAGCGCGACACAAACGGTATCGGTGACGAGCACCGGACCCGCGCCGATCCACGTTACGGCGAGCATCGCGCAGGGGCTGGCGCCGCTGGATGTCGCATTCACGGTGAGCAACACGACGGGGAAGGGCCTGCTCGTCGTTCAGGCGTCCGGCAGACGGTCACGATCGTGGTGCAGGATCCTGCACAGGTTGATCAGCTTTTGCAGCAGACATGGGCGGGCTTCACTGCCGCGCTTGCCACGCGCGACAAGACTCAGGCGCAGCAATATCTGAATACTCAGGCACAAGGACGGTACGGGCCCGTTTTCGATGCGCTCTTGCCGCAGATGCCTCAGATCGTTGCATCCTATTCCGCTCCGCAGACAGGGCTGATATCCGATGCGCTGGGGGAATATGCGATTAATCGGATGGTAAGCGGTGTCAATCGCATCTTTTTCATTTATTTCGTAAAGGACGTCGATGGGATCTGGCGCATCGATTCAATGTAAGGGGCCGAGGTGGCGTCTGCGCTGTTTAGCGCAAGGCCTGCTATTTACGGCGCTTTTGCCACTGTCCGCTTGCGGCGGTATGCCGGCGTATAGCGCTGCACCGATCGAGGCCTGGGTGGTAGACGCCGATACCAACGAGCCGCTCGAAGGTGTCATCGTTACCGCCAACTCGCAGCTGGTCTCCGGAACCCTCGCGGGTGGTGAAATTCCCAAGGGTCAGCTCATGGTGATGGAGGCGGTTACCGACAAGGACGGCCGATTCTATTTCGAGGGCTGGACGAAGGCGAACCTTACGACGGGGGAGCTTCGCGACAAGGATCCGCAGATCGTGATGTTCAAATCCGGATACCGCTATCGGGGATTCACGAACGACTACCCTGTAAATCAGGTTGTGATCGGCGTTAGGCGCGATTCGAAACTGAACAAGCAGACAGTAAAGCTCGAGAAATTCAAAGGGAGCCTAAGAGCGTACGCGGAGCATTTTCGATTGCGCTCAGTTTACGACCAAGTTATCGAGGATTGCGAATGGAAAAAGATCCCGACAATGCTTCTCGCCATGGATCGCGAGCGCAGAAGACTCAAGGCCTCCGACCCTTCGATCGTAATAAGCCTTCCGGGTATTGAGGACATAGAGGCACAGAAGAATAAATGCGGCTCAGCAAGAGAATTTCTAGAGCGAGCCAAATGATCCATCACCGTATTGTTGCTGTCTTACTATTGCTAATGGGCTGTTTGCCACGCGCGAACGCGTTTGAACCAGAAACGCACGGGGACATATCAGAAGATGCTGCAACGAGATCGGTAATGAATGACAGACAGTTGTTGAAAGATCTCGGCATCGATGTAGCCGGTATCGATGATGGTAATCGTCCGTTTCCCAATTCGAAAGGGCAGCCTCGAACGATAATTCGCTTAGTAAGAGACGGCGTAAATTTCGAAGACTCGCTTTCCTTATTTCGTCCTTTGCGGCATTTCTTCAATCCTCGAACCGACCAGGGTCTGTCCGTGCCGATTCTAGGAGTACAAACGCCATCGCCAGACTGGGCGCTGAATGATCGTGGCGATATCTCAGGCCAAGAATTCTCTTATCGAGACGCGAGGCAGTATCTCTTCGACGCCCTTACCTTACGCAGCGAAGGTGACCGACAGGCGAAGTTCGGCCGCCTGTTTCAGACGCTGGGCCATCTCATGCACCACATGCAAGACATGGCGCAGCCGCAGCATGTGCGAAATGACATGCATTGCGACCTCTTGAGTTGTCTCGCCGCTGACATTATCACCGTGGGATTGGCCGGGGTATACAGCCCGAGCGGCTATGAGAAGTACACCAATAAACTGGAGATCCGACAGAGCCTGAAATTTGCGCCTTCGGATGTCGGCTACGACATTCGGAGCACCGCGTTTACTGGCACTTTCAATTCGCCTCGCAAGTTCTGGCACACCGAACAGAACAATCCGGATGCCGGCAAGGGGATAGCGGAGTTTACGCACCAGAACTTCGTTTCGCAGGGCACCAATTTCCGAAGTAATTCTGCCGGGTTTACGGCAACGCCAGGTTTCCCGAACCCGGATCCCGCGAGTGCCGACATTGAGCGTGTAGCGGTGGAGCAGTTACCGGGAGTTTCGCCGTCCCTTCGAGGGGAAGTGTGGTTCTTAAGGACTCCGATCACTGACAATTTCCTGGGGACCAGTCCGAGCGGCAGTCCTTTGACGGCACGGTCAAGCACGTTCTCTATCTTCGATCCGGATTTGCAACCGAACCAAACGGCAAGGTTTGGACGTTTCTTCAGTCTGAATCGCTTTAACTATGACGACATGAACAAACATCTCATTCCTCGCGCCGTTGCGTTTTCAGCGGGAATGATCAACTATTTTTTCCGCGGCAAGATCGATTTCGTGGTCGATCCAAATCCGGCCAACCGGGGCGGATTTCTCATCAAGAACCTGGGCCCTGAACCGATGAAGGGCAAGTTCGCCCTCTACTACGATGATCGCAGCGGCGACCGCCACCCGGTTCCCGACGCAGGCGGCGGCGCGCTCGTCTGGGACACGACGGCGTTGTTCGCGAGCGCCTCGGGAATGCTGAACGCGGGGGCGAACCTGGCGGTGCCGGGATTCACGCCGCCCACCACTCCGGCCCCCAAAGTGCTGGGCGAATACATGCTCGTATTCTCGGGCGAGATAGGCGATGAGAAGCCCGAAAACGGCAGCGTTGGGGCGGTGGTAGCGAAGGCCATCACCAATCCCTACAGTGGTGCCCTTTATCTCGCCGGTGAGGATAGCGCTGGCCAACTGCAATTCTTCAAGATCGACAAGCAGGGCGTGTCGAACGTCACTGGTGCACTCCCGTTTGGAATCGGGTTTGTCGATCACACGGTTCGCGAGAGATCTTATGGTTTCAAGCAAGCGCTGCTGACGACAACGTCCAGCGGCGCGGTTATCCACCGAACCACCGGCCTCGAGCTGAAGACCGGCTCACTCGGCGATCTTTCCAATGTTTCCTTTGTGCCCGACCCGCTTTCCGGAACGCTGCGCGCGAAACTCGGCATAGTTTGGACCGCGCAGTCTCCCGATCCGGCTATCGGTACCTTTGACTTCACACTTCAAACCCAGGACTCCCTGGGACGCGTGGCTTCGCTCCTGTACACGCGCCGCTTCTTGGGCGCGCAGGGGCAAGCGGCTGAGACTTCCGGTGTTCTGTCGCTGCCGGACCCGACCGGGTCCCGGTTCACGTATAACGACTTCCGGACCGGGGTGCTTTTCCTAAGCGGGGACGGAACCACGATCTATCCGCGGGGGAACACTTCTTCAAGGCGCGGCATCCGCATTGCACTCGGCGCGACCCCCAGCGCGGCGCTGTTTGATCTGCCTCAGGGCGTCGGCTTCAGCGGCACTGTGAACCCACCTCATACCACCACGACCCAGACGGGAACATGCTCGATCGACTTCATCGCGAACAATCTGGACGGGAGCCCCAATCATCCGGCGACCGCGACCAGTACCCGAATCCGCAGTGAGACGGTGAACGTAGATAGTAACAATTCCGGGACCGATATCACGATCGAGGACATCTTCAACGGAGAACTGTTGTCCTACGAAAGGCGGTTCCAGTCCACACAGTTCGATGGAGTGGTGGCCCAAACCTGCGTGGCGGCCGGGGTCGACTGGAGCGCCGGTGGATCCACGCCGCAGGTAAAGGTCAACCTGCAGTTTAGTCAGCATACCCAACAATCGCTTCTCCAACAGGAAGACGACGTTTTACCCAATGGCGCATTTACGTTCACCACACAAAATGGGACCGTAGCAAGTCCGATCAGTGCATCAGCATCTTGTGGGATCGCAAGCGGCCCGGCGCCCGGAATCGGTCTTCCCTCGACTCCAAACGGCGCGCCTTTCCTCGATATTGACTATTCTTACATCGGGTTTGGCCCGTGTCCGGCGGCAGCCGGGACTGTTTTTCAGCTGGTCGATGTCGCGACCCAAAAGAAACGCATTTATCGCGCGTTGACCGACACGGCGCAGGATGCCGTGTACTCTGACGCGAAGGAGCCTGGCGTATTGAAATTCCGAGGTGAAACCATAGTCATGGTGCCCAACGTCCTGGGAAACTTCGTAGCCGACGTTTCACCCATAGGTGAAGTGTTCTTTGCCACGCCTGATCTCTCGATCTTTCACCATGAGCCAAAAGCCGGAAACATGCCCGTATTGAGCCGGGAAATGATTCCCAACGGGATCGTAAAGCTGCTCGCTGCCATTTGGTTGTAATACTGAGTCGCAACGCCTTGGAAGTATTGGGGTGACCGATGGGAC
>VBCJ01000129.1 GCA_005884335.1 Betaproteobacteria bacterium
CGTGCGGCCGGATGTGCTCGTCAATGCCGCAGCCTATACGGCAGTCGACCGCGCGGAGAGCGAGCCGGACGCTGCCTACGCTATCAACGCCGCTGCGGTCGCCATCTTGGCCGACGAGGCGAAGCGTGTCCAAGCCCTGCTCATCCACTATTCGACCGATTACGTCTTTGACGGGACCAAAGATACGCCCTATACCGAGGAGGACCGCCCTAATCCTCTCAACGCTTACGGCCGCAGCAAGCTCGCGGGAGAGCAGGCGATCCACGAAATCGGCGGCGCTCATTTGATACTGCGCACGAGCTGGGTGTACTCGGCGCGCGGCAAGAATTTCCTTCTTGCTATTCGGCGCTCGCTTCAGGAAAAGAAGGAACTACGCGTCGTATCCGATCAGATCGGAGCCCCGACCTCCGCCGGGGCGCTGGCCCAGGGAACCGCGGAACTCCTGAGTCGTGACGGTGTTGCGGCACTCGGAGGCGCCCGCGACGTCTATCACATGACGGCCGGTGGATTCACGTCCTGGCACGGATTTGCGACTGAGATCGCTCGGCTCGAGCGACCCGACGCTCCAGCCCGCATCGTGCCGATCGCGTCGAGCGAGTATCCGACTCCGGCGCATCGCCCAGGAAATTCGCGCCTATCGAACGAAAAACTCCTTCGGCGCTTCGGGGTTGCGTTGCCCGAGTGGGAGGTTTGCCTCGAAGCCTTTTATAAGATGCGACGCGAGGGCGGGGGACGGCCGCATGACTGAACGCGATACCAAGATAGCCCTGATTACCGGGGTGCTCGGCCAGGACGGTTCCTACCTCGCAGAATTGCTGATGGCAAAAGGATATCAAGTCATCGGCACCTCACATCGCGGCGAGCAAAGGACCAAGCTGAGCGGCGCGCAAAAGGAGATCGAGGTGCTTGGACTGGACCTTGCCGACGGCGAAGCGATCCGCGCACTGGTCAGGCGGTACCGGCCGCATCATCTCTATAACCTGGCGGCGCGCGCATCGAGCGCTCAGCTTTTCGACGATGTGGTGGCCACAACCCGAATCAACGGGCTTGCCGTTGTTCATATGTTGGAGGCGATACGAACCGAGTCTGCCCAGACGCGCTTCTGTCAGGCATCCAGCAGCGAGGTGTTCGCCAAGGCCGCCCAGTCACCCCAGAACGAGCTGAC
Organism: Betaproteobacteria bacterium; assembly: GCA_005884335.1. GTDB lineage: Bacteria > Pseudomonadota > Gammaproteobacteria > Burkholderiales > SG8-39 > VBDM01. Next base: position 1,166 of record VBCJ01000129.1, read on the forward strand.
CCCCCTGCGCCCCCGTAATGCGTATGGCGCGGCGAAGGTGTTGGCCCAAAACATGGTTGAGGCTTACCGGGAACGCTACGGAATATTCGCCTGCACCGCAGTCCCATTCAACCACGAAAGTCCCAGACGCGGGTTGAACTACGTGACGCGCAAAATCACCTCGACCGCGGCCCGAATCAAGGCGGGACTGGAAAACTCTCTAGCTCTCGAAAACCTCGACGGCCGAAGAGACTGGACCTTTGCCGGGGACGTTGTACATGCAATGTGGCTCATGCTCGAGCAGCCGGAGCCCGAGGACTTCGTATTGGCGAGCGGCGAGACACATTCCGTGAGAGAGCTGTGCGAGCTTGCGTTTGGCCGTCTGGGACTCGATTACCGACAACACGTCGTAGTCGATCCTCTCCAGGAGCGCAAAGCGGATGCCGTCGAATTGCGCGGCGATTCTAGAAAGGCTCGCCTGCGGTTAGGGTGGCGGCCCGCGGTCGGTTTCAAGGAACTGGTGTACATGATGGTTGACGCGGACTACAAGGCTCTTTCGCCCAACCCGGTTCCAGGTGAAAATCGGCCCCCCAAGGGGGGTGCTCGTGTATAGGGCATTGAAGCAGTGCCGTATCTGTGGGAACGGCAAACTCCTCGAGGTTCTCGACCTGGGTGTGCAAGCTCTCACCGGGGTTTTCCCCGCGACTCGGGCACAAGGTGTGACCGAAGGGCCGCTGAAGCTCGTCAAATGCACCGATGCGTCCGGTTGCTGCGGACTGCTTCAGCTCGCTCATTCTTACGATCACGACGAGATGTACGGGACCAACTATGGGTACCGGTCCGGCATCAATCAGAGCATGGTCAACCATCTCCACGGAAAGATCCAAAAAATACTCGGGCTCGCCGATTTGTCCGGAAATCCAGTCGTTTTGGACATAGGGAGCAACGATGGCACCACCTTGCGCGCCTATTCCACCACACGCTGCGACCTAGTCGGCATCGACCCGACCGCGGATAAATTTCGCCGATACTACCCCGACAATGTCACGGTCGTTCCGGAGTTCTTCTCCGCAGCGACCTACATGAAAGCCGCGCAGGGGCGCAAAGCCAGGATCGTGACCTCGTTTTCCATGTTTTACGATCTCGAAGACCCTCTCGCATTCATGAGAGAGGTGGTCGAAATACTCGAGAACAACGGCTTGTGGGTATTCGAACAGAGCTACATGCCGTTGATGCTCGAACGGAATTCCTACGATACGGTTTGCCACGAGCACTTGGAGTACTACGCGCTCGCCCAGGTGAAATGGATGTCGGATCGAGTCGGACTGCGGATCGTCGATGTGGAATTCAACGAGACGAACGGAGGCAGCTTTTCCGTGGCTGCGGCGAAGACTTCTTCGAGCTACGCCGAGTTCCCGGGACTGCAGAAGCTGCTGAACAGGGAAAGCAATGCCGGCCTCGACGGTCCGGAACCGTACCGCGCATTCGCCGCCCGTGCAGCAGCCAGCCGGGAAGATTTGCGCGCGTTTTTTTCGCGGACGAAGGCCAGCGGTCAACGCGTCGCCGGTCTGGGGGCTTCGACCAAGGGCAACGTATTGCTGCAGTATTGCGGGTTGTCGGGTCGCGAGCTCTACGCGATCGGGGAAGTGAACGAGGACAAATTCGGCTGCTTCACACCGGGCTCGCTGATCCCGATCCGACCGGAACAAGAGCTGTTCGCCGACGAACCGGATTTTTTCCTGGTTCTGCCTTGGCACTTTCGGGAGTTTTTTCTTCGCAAATACAAACCCAAGAAAGCCGCACTTGTATTTCCTCTTCCCAAACTGGACATGGTGCCCCGTTCAGGTTGAGACGGTTGAAAGTCGACTGACTACCCCCGAGCGGTGAACGATCAAAACATGGAAAGGGAGATTCCGGACCTCATCTCGGTTTCCATCGTGAGCCACGGCCAGGCCGAGCTCGCTGCGCGACTTTTCGATGATCTGCGTGCGCAAAAGCCGACGGGAATCGAAGTCATCCTCACCCTCAATATCGACGAAGCGCTGCCATTCGATCCCGACTCTTTCCCTTTTTCTGTAAAAACGATCCGAAATGCGAGTCCACGAGGCTTTGCGACCAATCACAACGCCGCATTCGAGCTTGCCGACGGAAATTTCTTCTGTGTGCTCAATCCCGACATTCGCGTGACCGCGGATCCTTTCTTGGCGCTGATCAAGGAACTAAGGAACCCCGCCGTCGGCGCAGTCGCTCCTCTGATTCTCGACACCGACGGAGCGATCGAGGACAGCGCCCGTCCGTTTCCGACCCTTTCAAGCCTGGTTTGCAAAGCATTGGGGGCAGAGCCGAAGCGATATTACGAAATCGGCGACGAAAGTATTTCCCCGGATTGGATAGGCGGCATGTTCATGCTGCTTCGAAGGGACGCTTTTGCGGCGGTGGGTGGATTTGACGCCCGCTATCACCTGTACTACGAGGATGTGGATCTCTGTGCTCGCCTGAGGCTGGCGGGTTACGACATCCGGCTTGTCCCGAGCGCCTCGGTCGTGCACCTCGCACGACGCCAAAGCCGGCGGGACATCAGATACTTGCTTTGGCACCTGTGCAGCATGACTCGCTATATTCTTTCCGGAACACGGCGTAAGGTCGAAAAGGCGGCAGCACGCTGAGTGCAGGGGCCTGCTCCTCAGTTCCGGTGATAGCGGTCCTCGAAACGCACGATGTCATCCTCGCCCAGGTAGCTCCCCGACTGGACTTCTATGAGGAAAAGCGGCACCTTTCCCACGTTTTCGAGTCGATGCTTGGTCCCGATCGGGATATAGGTGGATTCGTTTTCCGACAAGAGCTTCACCTCATCGCCCCGCGTCACCTGGGCGGTGCCCGACACCACCACCCAATGCTCCGCGCGATGGTGATGCATCTGCAGCGAGAGCGCTTCGCCCGGTTTGACCATGATGCGCTTGACCTGGAAGCGCTCGCCTGCATCGATGCCCTCGTAGTAGCCCCAGGGCCGATAGACCCGGCTGTGTGAAACATGCTCGGTGCGAGCGTGCCGGGCGAGCGTTTCGACCACTTCCTTGACCTCCTGCGAACGCGACTTGTCGGCCACGAGGACAGCATCATCGGTCTCGACGATCACGAGATCGCGCACGCCCAGGGCCGCGACCATGCGGTGCTCGGCGCGAATATAACAACCGCTCGCCTCGCGCAGGTCCACGTCGCCGCGCACGACGTTGTCGCTTACATCCTTTTCTCCGGCCTCCCAGAGTGCCGTCCACGAACCGACGTCGCTCCAGCCGATGTCGGCCTGGACCATCGTGCTCGCAGAAGTGCGCTCCATCACGGCATAGTCGATGGAGTCCGCCGCACAGGCGGTGAATGCAGTTGAATCCAGCCGCAAGAAATCGAGGTCGCGTTTGCCCGCTTCCCACGCCGCCTTTGCGGCGGCCAGAATCTCGGGGCGGAAGCGCTGCAGCTCCTCCAGGAAGCGCTTGGGCTGGAGCGCGAACATGCCGCTGTTCCAGAAAAACCGCTCGCTCGAGACATAGCGCCGCGCCGTCTCCAGGTCGGGCTTCTCGACGAAACGCTTGACCCGGTAGCTGCGCTCGCTCCCGGAAACGGGCTCGCCGCGCTCGATATAACCGTACCCGGTGACGGGTCCGCGCGGCGTGATTCCGAAAGTGACGAGCGAACCGCCCGCCGCGAGGGGAATCGCCGTGGCGATTGCCGCGTGAAACGCTGGGATGTTCTGGATCAGGTGATCGGAGGGCAGCACCAGAATGCAAGCCTCCGGATGGCGACTCTGGACATGAAGCGCCGCGACCGCGACCGCCGGTGCCGTGTTACGACCGACCGGTTCCAGGATCTGAACCTCGGACTTGACTCCGATTTCCCGCATCTGCTCTGCGACAAGAAACCGGTGCTCGTCGTTCGAAACGACGATCGGGGCACAGGCGCCGCCGAAACCCTGTAGCCGCAGTACCGTGTCCTGAAACAAGGTCCGTTCGGAAACCAGAGGCAGGAATTGCTTCGGCAGAAGCCGCCGCGACATGGGCCAGAGGCGGGTGCCTGATCCGCCCGAGAGAATTACGGGGTAGAAGGAGATCGTCACTCGCGCGGCCTTGCATTCCGACAAAGCGCGTATTGTAGTGGCACCTGCTCCCTGCAGATAGAGGCTTGCTAGAATCCGGTGTCGCTCTATGGGAAGGCGGCGCCTTTCCTGCGGTTCACATGCGCATTCTCGTCACCGGTGCGTCGGGCTTCATCGGCACTGCCCTTTGCCGCGCGCTGCTCGCGCGCGGCCACACGGTCCGCGCCGCGGTAAGGCGGCTCGCCCCGCCGGGCGCGGTTGCGCCCCGATTGGATCAGATCCTCATCCCGGATATCGCCGCCGAATTCGATCGCCGCGCGCTCGTCGACGGCTTTGGAACGATTGTCCACCTTGCCGCGATCGCCCACCGATCGAACCCCATCGAGGCGGAGATTCGGCGCGTCAACCGCGATTCGGCGGTCCGGCTCGCGGAGGCCGCCGCTGGAATTGCCGGCCGCTTCATTTTCCTGAGCTCGGTAAAGGTGCACGGCGAGGACTCGGGCAGCGGTACCTACGGTGAAGACGACGCGCTCGATCCGCAGGACTCCTATGGTCGCTCCAAGCTCGAAGCCGAGCGGGCCTTGACCGAAACCACCGCCCGAAACGGCATGGAGCTCGTGTTGATCCGGCCGCCCCTCGTGTACGGACCCGAGGTCAAGGGCAACTTTCTGCGTTTGCTCGGATGGGTCGATTCGGGGCTGCCCCTGCCCTTCGCGAGCGTGCGCAACCGGCGCAGCCTGATCTACGTGGGCAATCTCGTCGACGCGATCGCGCGTTGCGCGGAGCATCCCGCGGCACGCGGACCCTTTCTGGTGAGCGACGATGAGACGGTTTCGACCCCCGAGCTGGTGTCGCGCATCACCCGGGCGCTCCAACGACCTGCAAGGCTTATCCCCGTCCCACCAGCGCTCTTGCGCGCGGCCGGAATGATCGCGGGCCGTCGCGACGAAATCCAGCGCTTGGTCGGCAATCTCGCGATCGACTCCTCCAAGGCGCGCCGGCTGCTCGATTGGCGCCCCCCCTACGCGCTCGATGAGGGACTCGCAGAAACGGCGCGCTGGTTCAAATCCGCACGCGATTGAGTTGAGCGCCGATTTTCTATCGTCGCAACGACTATAATTGCGCTGGGCGCCCTCCTCGCGGACAAAAAGGCATGCACTCTGGGACGTTCTTCGACGAAGTCGTGAAAATTGCCCAATCGATCGACGCTGCGGGCGTCGAGAACCTGGCGACGGAGTTAGCCGCCCTACGCCAGCGGGGCGGGCGGCTTTTCTTCCTCGGCGTGGGTGGGAGCGCGGCGAACTGCAGCCACGCAGTGAATGATTTTCGCAAACTCTGCGGTATCGAAGCTTATACCCCGGTGGACAATGTCTCCGAACTCACCGCGCGCACGAATGATGAGGGCTGGGACACGGTGTTTGCGGCATGGCTCAAGACGAGCAGAGCGAACAAGAACGATGCCGTGTTCGTCTTCTCCGTGGGGGGCGGAAGCGTGGAAAAGAACGTCAGCGCAAATATCGTCGCCGGACTCAAAGAGGCGAAACAGCGCAGCATGAAGATATTCGGCGTGGTCGGACGCGACGGCGGCTACACGAAACAGGTCGGCGATTGCGTCGTCGTGGTTCCGACGGTCGAGGCCTCGCGCGTGACTCCGCATACCGAAGCCTTCCAGGCGGTGGTCTGGCATTGCTTGGTGTCGCATCCGAAGCTGCAGCAGGTCTCGACCAAGTGGTGAGTCAGAGGTACCGTGAGACGCGCCGTTTTTCTCGATCGTGATGGCGTCATCAACCAGTCGATAGTCCGGGACGGCAAACCCTATTCGCCGGAGTCGGTTGCGGAAATGAGAATCATGGACGGTGTCCGCGACGCGCTCGCGTCGTTGCGGAGCGCCGGGTTTCTGAACATCGTCGTCACGAACCAACCCGATGTCGCAAGCGGAAAGCTGAAAATCGAGACCATCGAGGCCATGCACCGGCGCCTGAGAAATGAACTGGCGTTGGATGACATCAAGGTTTGCTGTCACGGGGATGCCGATGGCTGCGGGTGTCGCAAGCCGAAGCCGGGAATGCTCCTGCAGGCTGCTCGCGAATTCGGCGTCGACCTAGGGCAAAGTTTCATGGTCGGGGATCGGTGGCGGGACGTTGCCGCGGGCCAGGCTGCGGGGTGCGCGAATTTCTTCATTGACTATGGATACGACGAAAAGCGCCCCGATGCCCCCTATATAACGGTAAAATCACTCGCTGAGGCCAGTACCCGGATCCTCGGCAAGTCATAGGGAAAACAAGGACTAAGCCATGACGACAGCGCATCTGAAGGTGAAACTGTTTGCCGACGGTGCCGATCTGGCCGGCATCAAGGAAATGGCGGCAAATCCCGCCATCAAAGGTTTCACGACCAATCCGACGCTCATGCGGAAAGCGGGTGTATCCGACTACAAGGCGTTCGCGCTGCAAGCCCTGCAGGTCGTGCGCGGCCGCCCGATTTCATTCGAGGTCTTCGCCGACGAATTCGGCGAAATGGGGAAGCAGGCTCACGAAATCGCTTCCTGGGGCAAGAACATCTACGTCAAGATTCCCGTGACCAACACGAAGGGTGAGTTCAGCGGTCCGCTTGTGGAGCGCCTTACCCGCGCCGGCATCCAGGTGAACGTGACGGCCTTGACGACGGTCGATCAGGTCAAACGCGTCGCCGATCGGCTCGCGCCCGAAACCCCGGCGATCATCTCCGTGTTCGCCGGGCGCATCGCCGATACCGGGCGCGACCCGGTCCCGATCATGGCCGAAGCCGTGAAGATAATGAAGAAAAAACCGAAATCGGAGCTGATCTGGGCGAGCCCCCGCGAGCTGCTCAACATCTTCCAGGCGAATGAGATCGGCTGCCACATCATCACAGCGACAAACGATATCCTCAAGAAGCTGCCGCTGATCGGAAAAGACCTTGACGCCTACTCGCTCGAGACCGTCGAAATGTTCCACAAGGACGCAAAGGCGGCGGGCTACAGCATCGCCACTCGCGAGGCGGCTTGAGTCCAAACGGACTTCTTCAACCGGCGGAAGCGTCATGTTCAAGAGCGTTCTAGTCACCGGCGGCGCAGGGTACGTCGGCAGCCTGCTGACCCCTCAACTGCTCGACCTGGGCTACAAGGTCACCGTGTACGACATCATGTACTTCGGGGAGGACTTCCTGCCGAAGACCAACCCGAACCTCAAGGTAGTCAGGGGCGACATCCGGGACGTCAGGAAATTCTCGGATGCCCTCAAGGGCGCCGAGGCGGTGATCAATCTGGCATGCATCTCCAACGACGCCAGCTTCGAGCTTGACGAGAAGCTCTCCACGTCGATCAACCTCGACGCTTTCGAGCCCATGGTGATCGCGGCAAAGCAGGCGGGTGCGAAGCGCTTCATCTACGCCTCTTCCAGCTCGGTATACGGGGTGTCAGAGGCGCCCGACGTGACCGAGGACCACCCGCTGGTCCCACTCACGCTCTATAACAAGTACAAGGGCCTGTGCGAGCCGCGTCTCTTCAAGCACCAGTCCCCCGGGTTCGTATGCGTAACGATCCGGCCGGCGACGCTGTGCGGCTTCGCGCCGCGCCAGCGTTTGGACCTGTCGGTCAATATCCTGACCAACCACGCCATCAACGACGCGAAAATCACCGTGTTCGGCGGCTCCCAGAAGCGTCCCAACCTGCACGTGCAGGACATGGTCGATCTGTACAAGCTTCTGCTGACCCTGCCCGATGGGAAGATCGCCGGGCAGATCTTCAACGCCGGCTTCCAGAACATGTCTATCATGGAGATCGCTCAGACCGTGAAGCGCGTGGTGCGGGAAGTGTTTCCCGAGAAAGGCGAGATCCCGATCGTCACTACACCGACGGACGATATCCGCTCCTACCATGTGAACTCGGACAAGATACAGCGCGCGCTCGGCTTCAAGCCGAAGCACACGGTGGAAGACGCTGTGAGAGATCTGTGCGCCGCCTTCAAGGCGGGCAAGCTTCCGAACAGCATGGACGACACCTTCTACTTCAACGTCCGGCGCCTGAAATCCCTCAAGGCCGCATGACCGGCCGGCCGATCGCGATCGTCACGGGCGGGGCGGGGTTCATCGGCAGCCACATGGTCGACGTGCTGGTCGAGCGCGGCTTCTCGGTGCGGGCCATCGACAACCTGGCGGGCGGCCGCGAAGAAAATCTCGCACTCCACCGCGACAATCCGGACCTGGTCCTGGAGAAGCGAGACATTCGCAGCTGCTCACCCGACGACCGTCTGTTCCGCGGCGCTCGCTACGTATTTCACTTCGCGGGGATCGGCGACATCGTCCCCTCCATCGAGCACCCCCTCGAGTACATGTCGGCCAACGTTCAGGGCACGGCACACATGCTCGAGTGCGCGCGGCACGCGCGGGTGGAGAAATTCGTCTATGCCGCTTCCTCGTCGTGCTACGGCCTGGCCAGCGTACCGACACGCGAAGACCATCCGATCGAGCCGCGCTATCCTTACGCGCTCTCAAAATATCTGGGCGAGCAGGCGGCGTTCCACTGGCATCGCGTCTACAAGCTGCCGGTCAACTCGATCCGGATCTTCAACGCCTACGGGACGCGCTCGCGGACATCGGGCGCCTATGGCGCGGTATTCGGCGTTTTCTTGCGCCAAAAGCTGGCCGGCCGGCCGTACACTGTCGTCGGCGACGGTTCGCAGACCCGCGATTTCACTTACGTGACTGACGTGGCCCACGCTTTTCTCGCGGCGGCAGAAACTCCGCGGATCGGTCGCGTGTACAACCTCGGCGCCGGCAAGCCGCAATCGGTCAACCGGCTGGTGGAGCTCCTGGGCGGCGAAAAGATCCGCATCCCGAAGCGCCCCGGCGAGCCCGACTGCACCTGGGCCGACATTTCCCGGATCACCTCGGAGCTCGATTGGCGCCCACAGGTGAGTTTCGAAGAAGGCGTGGGGAGAATTCTCGCCGATATCGACTACTGGCGCAGCGCGCCGCTCTGGGATCCGGACTCGATCGACAAAGCGACGAAGACCTGGTTCCAGTATCTGAGCCCGGAGCGCTGATGGTGCTGCCATCGCTCACCGAGAAATACCGGCACAAGATCAAGACCGCCGACGAGCTGAAGAGGATCGTCGGCCCGCGCCCGCGCGCGAAAAAGGTCATCATGTGCCATGGCGTGTTCGACGTAGTCCACCCCGGCCACTTGCGTCACTTGCTGTACGCAAAGAGCAAGGCCGACGTGCTCGTAATCAGCATTACCGCCGACATGCATATCAGCAAGGGACAATACCGTCCCCATGTTCCACAGGACCTGCGGGCGCTCAATCTCGCTGCATTCGAAATCGTCGATTTCGTGCTCATCGACAGGAACGCAACACCCATTCAGAACATCGCGCTGCTGCAGCCGGATTTCTTCGCCAAGGGCTACGAATACACCGCCACCGGCGTTCCGCCTAAAACGCAGGAAGAGATCGTCGCTCTGCAGGAGTACGGGGGCGAGTTGATTTTCACCCCGGGCGATATCGTTTATTCCTCGACAAAGCTGATCGATCTGGCGCCGCCGTCGATCAGGAATGAAAAGCTGCTTACCTTCATGGAAGGCCAGGGCCTCACCTTCGATTCGCTGAGGTCGGCGCTCGAAAAGCTCGACCGTTTTCGCGTCCATGTCGTGGGCGATACCATCGTCGACAGCCACACGCAAACCGCGATGATAGGCGGACATACGAAGACTCCGACGATGAGCGTGTTGTACGAGCGTCGTGACGACTACATCGGCGGGGCCGCCATCGTTGCCGAACATCTGCGCGCTGCAGGTGCGCAAGTCGTATTTTCCACGGTCCTCGGCAGCGACGCTTTCAAGGACTTCGTTCTCGACGGGCTCAAAAACCATGGTATAGACTGCCGCGCAATCATCGACCACACGCGCCCAACGACCAGCAAGAACGCGATCGTCGCCGGCGGCTACCGCCTGCTCAAACTCGATACGCTGGACAACCGCTCGATTTCGGACGAAATCCTCGAGCGTCTCGCCGCAACGCTTCGAGCCGAAAGGAGCGATGCGGTCGTATTCAGCGACTTTCGCCACGGGATATTCAATCGCCGAACGATCCCCCAGCTGATATCGGCCATTCCGCAAGGGGTGTTCAAGGTCGCCGACAGCCAGGTCGCGAGCCGCTGGGGAAACATCACCGAATTCAAGGATTTTGACCTGATCACCCCGAACGAGCGGGAAGCGCGATTCGCCCTCGGCGACCAGGATTCCGGCGTGCGGCCGCTCGCCTCCGCGCTGTATGACAGCGCACGCTGCAAGACGCTCATCCTGAAGCTCGGGGAGCGCGGGGTGCTGACCTGCCGCAGCGCCGATCACGAGTCGCTCGATTCCTACATCGTGGTCGATTCGTTCGCCGAGCGTGTGGTCGATGCAATCGGCGCGGGCGATGCGCTCCTCGCCTACGCAACCCTGGGAAAGCTCGCCACGGGATCGGACGCCGTGGCCACAATACTCGGCTCCATGGCAGCGGCATGCGAATGCGAGCTCGACGGCAACGTCCCCGTTACGCCGGCCAACGTCATGCGCAAGATCGACGGCATCGAGCGCGAAGCCAACTACAACGAGCGCGCCTCGAATTGAAGGTCATCGTCGTCGGTCTGGGGGTCCAGGGAACCAAGCGCCGCGCCGTGGCGAAGGACGAGTTCGTCGCTGCAGTCGATCCGGTGAATCCGGAAGCGCGGTACCGCAAGGTGCAGGACGTGCCCGAGGACCAGTACGACGCCGCGCTGGTATGCACCCCCGACCGGCCGAAGCTGGAGCTGCTCGAATATCTGCTCTCGCGGGGCAAGCACGTCCTGGTGGAAAAACCCTTGTGGGCGCCGCGCGATGAGGACATCGAGCGCCTCGGAAGGCTTGCGCGCGAGCACAAGGCCGTTTGCTACACCGCTTACAACCATCGTTTCGAGCCGCATTACCTGCGCATGCGGGAGGTCATCGCCTCCGGAGCGCTGGGGAAGCCGTACCACTGCAGAATGTTCTACGGAAACGGGACGGCCCGCCTGGTGCGCGAATCGGCTTGGCGCGACCAGGGGGCTGGCGTTCTGCCGGACCTGGGTTCGCATCTGCTCGATACCGCGGCATTCTGGTTCGGCGATCTGGGCAGCGATTTTCAGGTGCATTTCGCCAGTTGCTTCGAGAACCGTGCCCCGGATCATCTGGTCATTGGTTCCCGCTCCACGCGGCCGCAGCTGCAACTGGAGATGACCCTGCTGTCCTGGCGCAATCACTTCACTTGCGACCTGTTCGCCGAGCGCGGCTCCGCGCACATCCGGTCCCTGTGCAAATGGGGGCCGACCACGTTTACCCTGCGCACCCGAGTCCTGCCTTCGGGGAGGCCGCCCGAGGAAACGGTTACGCTCACGCAGGACGATCCGACCTGGTCTGCCGAGTACGCGCACTTCAAGTCGTTGTGCGCGCGTCCAGAGCCAAGCGATGTTTCGCGTGACCTGTGGATGCAGAAACTGTTGCGAGGACTCGGCGAACAGGCGATGAAATTCACCAGAGCATGAGCGGCGTTCTGGTCGGCTTTGCAGGCATGACCCATCTCGGCGTGAATTCCGCCGCGGCGGCCCTCGCCCGCGGCTTCCGTGTGGTCGGCTACGACCCGGACCGCGAAGTGATCGAGGCTCTGCGGCGTGGCGACCCACCGGCGGTCGAGCCCGGCCTGCCCGACGCGCTGCGCCGCCATGCCTCCCGGGCGAACTACACCGCGGACACCGCCGAGCTGTCGCGCTGCGATCTCGTGTACATCGCCTCCGACGTTCCCACCGATGGCTCGGGCGCCAGCGATCTCGCAGGAATACGGCGGCTCATCGAAGGCGTGTCAGGGGCGTTGGCGCGCGGCGCGGTCGTGGTGGTGTTGTGCCAGGTGCCGCCCGGATTCACGCGGGCGCTGGCGCTGCCGGACGAACGGCTCTTCTACCAGGTCGAGACGCTCGTGTTCGGCGAGGCGGTCGAGCGTGCCATGCACCCGGAACGAATCATTCTCGGATGCGCGAACCCATCCGCCACGCTCCCGGCGGCGCTGAGGGAGTTTCTCTCCGCCTTCGCGTGCCCGATTCTGCCGATGCGCTACGAGAGCG
>VBCJ01000081.1 GCA_005884335.1 Betaproteobacteria bacterium
GGGCTCGGTGTAATTGAGGAACGCGAGGAGGCCGAACGTGATGATGAGCGCCGCCGCCAGCGACACCACGACGCTGTTCGTGATGTAGAGTCCCTCGATCACGTAGGTGTGGGTGGTGAAGAGCGCGGGGACTGAGCGGACGCGGAAGTCGGCAAGCTTGGCGACAAGATTCTCCAGGAAGAACGAGACGCCAAGCGTGGCGACGAAGAACGCGATCATGATCTCCTTGTCCAGCCGCTTGAGGATGAGATGGAACATTGCAAACCCGACGAGGAGCGAGCCGATCAGGACGGAGATCGTCGCTGCGAGGACGCCCCACCCGAGGCCCTCGGCGCCGCCGAGGAAGAATAGTCCGAACGCCGCCAGCATGTAGAAGTCAGCGTGCGCGACGTTCATCAACCCCATCACGCCGAACACCAGCGTGAACCCGATTGCCACGAGCACGTAGAGCGTGCCGCTGCCGAGCCCGTCGATCACGTACTGCAGGAACTCCGTCAAGGAGATGGCTCCTCCGCGTCCGCCCCTAGGTAGGCCGCCTTGAGGCGGGCATCGCCCCGGAGTTTTGAGGCGGGGGCGTGCGTCGTGATGCGTCCCTGCTCGATCACATACGCGGAACTCGCCAGCTCGAGGGCGACGGCCGTGTCCTGCTCGACGAGCAGCACGGAGACGTCGTGCTCCCGCAGGATCCCGCGGAGCACGGCGAAGATCTGTCGCACCAGCAGAGGGGCGAGGCCCATCGACGGCTCATCGATCAAGAGCACCTGCGGGTGCATGAGGAGCGACCGGGCGATGGCCAGCATCTTCAGCTCGCCGCCCGAGAGGTACTGCGCTCGCTTGTCGGCGCGTTCCTCGAGGACCGGGAAAAGGTGGAACGCGTCCGCTAGGGTAAAGGCACTCTTCTGCGCCCGGGCCTCACGCTCGCGCCCCACCCGCATTCCCAGCCCAAGGTTCTCCCGTACCGTCATCGTTAAGAATGCGGCCCGCGCCTCCGGGATCAGCACGACGCCGCGCTCAACGACGCGTACGTGCGCCGGCAGACGGGTCGCGTCCACCCCACCGATCTCGACGCTCCCCCCGGCGACGGGCACCAGGCCTGCGATCGCGTTCAGGGTGGACGACTTTCCAGCTCCATTCGAGCCGATCAGGGCGGTGATCTGGCCACGCGGAGCATCTATGTCGACACCCTGAACCGCCCGGATCGCGCCGTAGGCCACGTCCAGACCGCGGACGGCGACCGCGGGGCCGTCAGGCACCGCCCTGCTCCTCGTTCGAACCGAGGTAGATCTCCCGCACGATCGGGTTTCCGGCGATCTCGACCGGAGTGCCATCCGCGACTTTCTTCCCGAAGTCGAGCACGACCATGCGATCGCTGACCTGCATCACGAACGGGACATTGTGCTCGATCACCATCACGGTCGTTCCAGCGGCCTTGAGCTCGGCAATCAGCTCCACGAGCGCATGGCGCTCCGGAACGGTCGCGCCGGCGCTCGGCTCGTCCAGCAGGATCATCGTGGGGTCGGTCATCAGCGCGCGGGCGACTTCGACCCGCCGCTGCGCGAGGAGCGGCAGGTCGCTGCAGATGCGATCGGCGACGTCGGCCAGCCGCATGCGTTCGAGCATGCGCCCGACCTTGGCCTGCGAGGCGCGGACTGACCAGCGGTGCTCGCGCGGCCGTGAGACGAGGAGGGACTCGTACACGGTCAGCCCCTTGAACATGCGGATGCTCTGAAAACTCCGCACCATCCCGAGCCGCGCGATGCGCTGCGGGGTCATGCCGTCGATGCGCCGGCCCTTGAAGGACACGCGGCCGCTGTCGAGTCGCAGGAAGCCCGTGATCGCGTTGAACAGGGTCGTCTTGCCGGCGCCGTTGGGGCCGATCAGCGCCTGGATGGTGTGGGCGTCGACCGAAAACGAGACATCGGTGAGCGCCGCGACACCGCCGAAGCGCTGGGTGAGACCCTCAATGGCAAGCAGCGTCTGCTTCAGAAACGAACGAAACCCTTGTCCGCCGACAGCGTGACGAGAAAGAACCTGCCGGCAAGGAACGCACCGATGTCCTGCCGGCCTGTGAAGCAGATCGAGAAGCATGGGGTCTTGTACGTATTGATCTGTGCTTTGATGGCTGCGCGGTCGGTCGTCGTGCCGGCGTCCTTCATGGCCATGGCGATCAGGCGCAGCGCGTCGTAGCCGAACCCCGTGTACGTTGGATCGTCGAGTTCCTTGCCGTTCAGCTTCGCATAGGAGCTCAGGAACGTCTTGAACGACGGGATATCGTCTGCCGACTGCGGCGTGGAGGCGAGGAGGCCTGTCGCGGCGCCGCCTGACAGCTGCGGAAGCCGCTTGGACGTGAGCTGGCTGACGGGATCGAACCACGGCGTCGCGAGGCCTCGCTCCCGCGCCTGCTTCATAAACCGCGCCGCGTCCTCGATCGTAAAGAACGGGAAGACCGCGTCAGCGTTGGCATTCCTCGCCCGGGTGATCTGCGGGCCGAAGTCGCTCGTCCCGGCGGCCACGCCGACCTCCTGCAAGTCCACTCCCGCGGCCTTCGCCGATTCCCGGATGTTCGGACGCTGGAAGGCCACGTAGCCGTTGTCCTGATCGTACACCATCACGAACCTCTGCCAACCCTTCTTCGCCTTGAGCGTCTGGAACGTGTACGTCGCCTGGGCCACCGGGTCGGTGGTCATCGTCCAGCACCAACCCCGTGGATTGTTCTTCGGGTCGGGCGGGCCGGATTGAGCCGACACCATCGGGAAGCCCGCCGCATTCGCGCGCGCGCACGCGGCGTTGAAGTTGGGCTGGTACGTCGGCGTAATTCCGACCGGGATACTCTTGTCGCTCGCGAGCTGGGCGCTGAGCGCGGCCGCCTGCGCGTTGTCGGACGCATTGTCCGTGATCGCGAGCTGGACCTTCTTTCCGTTGATCCCGCCGGACGCGTTGATCTCGGCCTCGGCAACCTTGATCCCCTCAAGCACGGCGTTGCCGTAGAACGCGCTACCGCCCGTCAGCATCTCGATGACACCAACTTTGACCGTGCCATCCGCCGCGAGACCACTGGTCGGACCGGCGGTCGCCGCGACGATGAGTGCGGTCACGATGATGCCGGCGACTACCAAGATCCTCTTCACAGATTTCATCTCCTTCCGTTGCCAAATGGGACGGTTCTCAATTGTGCGAGCACGTTCGGTGCGATGCGCAAGAATCCCTCCAGTACCATTCCCTCACGCTATGGCAGGACGGGAAGCAATAAATGCGAGGCTTTCTCTGGATCGTGAAAAATGCGCTGTCGGGCTGATACAGGCCGCCCCTCGACGCCGCCAAGGTTGGCATTTCGGTCGAAACGGGGGAAGTCGGCAGAGGAGATATCAACTCGCATGCGGTGGCCGGCTTGGAAGCGGTTGGCCGTTGCCCACATATCGATCTCGAATCGGTAGACGCGGTCGGGCTGGATGAGTTCTGCCGGTCCATCAGGGTTCCGATACCGGGCTCGAATGATTCCGTTCTGCAGC
>VBCJ01000082.1 GCA_005884335.1 Betaproteobacteria bacterium
ACGCGCAGGTTCTTGACGTTGTCCTTGTTGATCTGCTTGAGCGCGCTGTAGCGCTGGTTCTGCATGTTGCCCGCCTGCATCGCCCAGTTCTTGGAGTCCTGCGTGAGCTTGATGACTTCCTGATTGGCGAACGCAACCCCCGGAAGAGCAGCGAGGCCGAGCAGAACGCCCCATTTGTACGTGCGTATTGATGCCATCTGGATTTCCTCCTTTGCATGCTGATTGGTGGACCGCATAACACTTACGCGGCGCACAACA
>VBCJ01000083.1 GCA_005884335.1 Betaproteobacteria bacterium
AACAAGGTGTTCGCCATCAGCCTCGCCGATCAGCAGATCAAGTGGAAGTACGAGCCGAGGCAGGACCCGACGGTGATTCCCGTGATGTGCTGCGACACCGTCAACCGCGGCCTCGCATACGCCGACGGCAAGATTTTCCTCCAGCAGGCCGACACCAACCTTGTCGCGCTCGACGCGAAGACCGGCAAAGAGGTGTGGAAGGTCAAGAACGGCGATCCCAAGAAAGGTGAAACGAATACCAACGCCCCGCACGTTTTCAAGGACAAGGTGATCACCGGCATCTCGGGCGGCGAGTTCGGCGTGCGCGGTTTCGTCGCCGCCTACGACATCAAGAGCGGCAGGCAGGTGTGGAAAGCCTACAGCACCGGGCCCGACGCCGAGATGCTCATGGATCCGGACAAGACCATGACCTGGACCGACGGCAAGATGGCGCCGGTCGGCAGGGACTCGTCGCTGAAGACCTGGCAGGGCGATCAGTGGAAGATCGGCGGCGGCACGACCTGGGGCTGGTACAGCTACGACCCGAAGCTCAACCTGATGTACTACGGCTCGGGCAACCCCAGCACCTGGAACCCGGTGCAGCGCCCCGGCGACAACAAGTGGTCGATGACGATCTGGGGGCGTGACGTCGACACCGGTCAGGCGAAGTGGGTGTACCAGATGACGCCGCACGACGAGTGGGATTTCGACGGTGTGAACGAGATGATCCTGGCCGACGGCGTCAACGTGAAAGGCAAGCCGCGCAACGTCTTGGTGCATTTCGACCGCAACGGCTTCGGCTATACGCTCGATCGCAGCACGGGCCAGCTGCTGGTCGCCGAGAAGTACGATCCAAAGGTGAACTGGGCGACGCACGTCGACATGAAGACCGGCCGCCCGCAGGTCGTCGCGAAGTACAGCACGCAAGCGCAAGGCGCGGACGTGAACACCAAGCAGATCTGCCCCGCGGCGCTCGGCACCAAGGACCAGCAGCCCGCCGCATACAATCCGGCGAACAAGATGTTCTACGTGCCGACCAATCACGTGTGCATGGACTACGAGCCGTTCAAGGTCGAGTACACGGCCGGTCAGCCCTACGTGGGCGCGACGCTGTCGATGTTCCCGGCGCCGGGCAGCCACGGCGGCATGGGCAACTTCATCATGTGGGATGCGGGTACGGGCAAGATCGTGAAGTCCAAACCCGAGAAATTCTCCGTGTGGAGCGGCGCGCTCGTCACCGCCGGCGGCATCGCCTGCTACGGCACGCTCGAGGGTTACGTGAAGTGCGTCGATGCGAACGACATCAGCAAGGAGCTCTACAAGTTCAAGACGCCCTCCGGTATCATCGGCAACCTGAACACCTGGCAGTACAAAGGCAAGCAGTACATCGGCGTGCTCTCGGGCATCGGCGGATGGGCCGGAATCGGGCTTGCCGCGGGTCTCGAGAAGGACACCGACGGTCTCGGTGCCGTGGGCGGATACAAAGAGCTGAAGAACTTCACCGAGCTCGGCGGCGTGCTCACTGTCTTCGTTTTGCCGTAAGACTCGCAGCATCGAGCGTTAGGGAGGCTGACATCCTTCGGGGTGTCAGCCTTTTTAATCTGATAGAGACCGCTGGGCGTGAAAAACACACAATTCATCGCCGCGATCGCATTCGCGCTCGCCGCGTTGGCGCCGCGCTACGCCGTCGCGGCCGACGACGAGCCCTACAAGGTCGCCGACGGCAACAAGGTCGACAAGATGACGCTCGAGGGTTGGCGCACCTGGCGTGCGCTCGCCTGCGAGCGCTGTCATGGCGCGCGGCAGGAAGGCCTGGTCGGACCCCCTCTGATCGAGAGCCTGAAGCGGCTCTCCAAAGAGGAGTTCAAGCAAACGATGCTAAAGGGGCGTCCGGAGAAGGGCATGCCCAACTTCGACGGCAGCAAAATGGTCACGGAAAACCTCGACGGTCTCTACGCGTACCTGAAGGGACGCGCCGACGGCGCCATTCGGCCCGGCCGCCTCGAAGAGCTGAAATGAGCCGCTGGCCCGGCCGTCTCGTGATCGCGGCAGCTTTCCTGCTGCCACAGTTGGCAGGCGCCGCCGATTGGCCCGGCTACGAGAAGCTGACGCGCGAACAGGTGGTCGCGGCGCTGGCCAAAGCGACGGCGTCCGCGCCCACCGATTTTTATTCCAGGAACCTCTCCGGGCTCGATCTGTCCAGCATCGATTTCAAAGGAGCGAATCTCGCGGCGGCGGTTCTGAACCGCAGCAACCTTGCGAGCTCCAACCTCTCCCGGTGCAATCTCACGGTCAGCTTTGCCGAAGGCACGAACCTGACCAACGCCAATCTGCAGGGCGCGATGATGTTTTCGATGCAGCTTCAAGGCGCCAACCTGAAGGGGGCGAACCTTTCGGGTGCGCGCTTGATCGGCGATCTGAGAAGGGCGAATCTCGAGCAAGCCGTCCTCGCCAGGGTGGATGGCGCGGCCGATATGAAAAACCAGTCGATGGGGCTCATGCGGGCGAATATCCTCTCGGCCAACCTGAGAGGTGCGGATCTTTCCGGGTCTGATTTCTCCCGCGCCGATTTCAGCTTCTCGGACCTTTCAGGCGCCAACCTGGCCGGCGCCAAACTGAGCGGGGCGGAGTTCAGCGGCACCGACATGCGCGGCGCCAACCTCGCCGGCGCCGATTTGAGCGGCTCGAATTTCATCGACACTGATTTCACCGGCGCCAATCTCGCCGACGCGAATTTCACCGCCGCGACCTTTCGCAGCGTAAGAGGAA
>VBCJ01000084.1 GCA_005884335.1 Betaproteobacteria bacterium
ATCGGCGGCCGGACCCGTGCCGGACATCCAGATCCCGCCGAGACCGCCGTCCGGTGTCGTATTGAAGACAACCGGCGCCTGCGCCAGATCTGCCGCGGCGTAGCCGATCACCCAGCCGTGGTACGGCGTAATGTCCCCGTGCGACGCCCAGGCGACGTACACTTTTCCATTCAGCAGCAACAGGCCCGGCCGCTGGTTCTCCCGGAGCGGGCAGAACGGCACGTTTCCCGCCGAGCCGGGGCAGGTGGAGTCGCCCGTGTCCCCGCTGCCCGGAACCGTGATCGCAGAAGAAATGTCCGCCGGCCCGTTGAATTTTTCGCCGCCGGTCGCGAGGTCGAGCGCATGCAGCCGCTGGAAGTAACAGGGAGAGTCGTCTGAGCACCCCGTCCCGACCGTCTCCCTGGTTCTTGCGACGACGTAGAGCGTGCCGGTGGCGGGATCGATCACGGGCGTTCCCGTGATTCCGATCTGCGTATTGATGTCTCTGGTTTCACCGGTATCGGCCGGAGGAACGGTCGTCACGCCTGTCCCGAGGAAGCTCTTCTGCCAGTATTGGACGCAAGGGCTTGCATCGGCGTCAAAAGCGAAGACACTGTCGTTCATGGTGGCTACGAAAACAACATTGTGCGTGCCGCCCGCTATCGCGAAGTTCGCGACATAGAGCGGCTGGGCATAGACCTCGCCGTCCACGGCGCACGCGAACAGCTTGCCGAAGGTCGAATCGTTCACGTTGGAGGGTGTCAGAATAAACTCCTGGCGGTTCTGTCCGGTCCGCTGCGGGTCGTAGCGCTGCGTGAAAACGCCGGTAAAGCTTGACGCAGGGCTCGTGCCTCCGCCCCCGCCGCCACGGCACGCGTAAACTACGAGCAGCGCGCTCGCCATCAAGAGTGAAATCCAAACCGCGCTATTGACTCTAGTGTGCATGAACGAGGCCCCTTGGCTCGCGCTCCCCGGGGCCCAATCTTACTCGTTGATCTGCTCGGCAGTTGTATCGGGCGGGGAAACGGACCATCATCCGCGCTGTCGTGCAGACGTGGGGAGGACATTCATGACGAAACCCCCGACGTTCGAGCGCGTGGTCGCTCGCGCCATCGCCGCGCTCGCCTGCAGCCTCGCATGCGCGGTGGCGAGCCACGCGCAGAGCTTTCCCTTCAAGCCCATTCTTCTGGTCCTGCCCACTGCCCCGGGCGGTCCGGTGGACATCGTTGCGCGCATCGTCGCGCCCGAGGCGTCGAAATTGCTCGGCCAGCCGATCGTCATGGAGAACCGTCCCGGCGCGTCGCAGAAGATCGGAATCCACAGCATGTTGCGGGCGCCGCGCGACGGCTACACCTTCGCGGCGATCTCGCCCGCGTCGGCGACGATCAACCCGCTCGTCGATCGCAACGTCGGCTACGATCCGCTAAAGGATTTCACGCTGCTGTCGCAGACGGTGGGCCACCCTGCGGTCGTGACCGTGCACCCGTCGGTGCCCGTCCGCACCATGCAGGAACTGGTTGCCTACGCCAAGGCGAACCCCGGCAAGCTCACATACGGTTCGGGCGGCAACGGTACGAGCCTGCAATTCTCGACTTCCGAGCTGCTCATGAAGCTCGGCATCACGGCGGTGCATGTCCCGTACAAGTCCGACGCGCCGGCTTTCAACGACCTGCTCGGTGGCCAGATCAACCTGATGATACCGGCGCTCGGGGTGGTCAAGTCGGCACTCGAAGCCGGGAGGCTGGTGCCGCTCGCGATCAGCAGCGCGAGCCGCTCGCCACACCTGCCCAACGTGCCCGCCTACGGGGAGACCGGGATTCCGGAGCTGAAGGACTACAGCTACCGGATCTGGATCGGCTTTGCCGCGGGCGCGGGGATCCCGGAGGAAGCGGCCAGAAAGCTCCAGGAAGCATTCATCCGTGCCCCGCGCGCGCGCGCCGCGCGCCAATCGCTGGAGGCGAGCGATTTCGAAGTCATCGCTTCGAGCGCACAGCAGTTCGCCCGGGAACTGCGCGCGGAGCTCGATCGCAACCGCAGGGTCATCGCGAGCGGCGCGATCACGGTCGAATGAGAAGCTCGGATATACTGGATTGATAATGGCTTTCGAGGGCGCGGCATGCCTGATTGCCGGTACCGCGTGCGGCGGTGGCTGATCGCGTTGCAGGAGAAACCTATGGTCGCGATGACAAAAGCCCGACTCGATGTCGTTCCGCTCAGCAAGCACATCGGGGCGGAAATTCGCGGGCTGGACCTGCGCGACAAGCCCGACGACGAGGCCATCAAGGCGATCTATCAGGCCTGGCTCGACCACCTCGTGATCGTTTTCCCGGACCAGAAGCTCGAGCAGGAAGACCTGGTCCGCGTCACCGGCTATTTCGGCGAGATGGGCATGCCGCGCCGGCCGCCGCGATTCTTCCCGAAGGGGTATTCGCGGCTCCTGCCGGGAATCATGCTCATTTCGAACATCCGCGAGAACGGCGAGCCGATCGGAGCGCTGCCCGACGGCGAGATGATGTTCCACCACGACATGATCCATTCCGAGATGCCCGACAAGGCGACCCTGCTTTACTCGGTCGAAATTCCCGGCACCGGCGGCAATACGCTGTTCGCGAGCGGCTATGCCGCCTACGACACGCTCGATCCCGCGGTGCGCAACAAGCTCAGCGGACGCAAAGCCATCCATCACTACAACTATGGCTCGACCCAGAAGGGCGACCGCAAAGGCACCGAAGCGTTCGGCGAGTGCATCCACCCGGTATTCCGCACCAATGAGGACACCAACCGCAAGGCGGTCTACGTCAACCGGCTGAT
Organism: Betaproteobacteria bacterium; assembly: GCA_005884335.1. Classification (GTDB taxonomy): domain Bacteria; phylum Pseudomonadota; class Gammaproteobacteria; order Burkholderiales; family SG8-39; genus VBDM01. Next base: position 2,791 of record VBCJ01000084.1, read on the forward strand.
GACGGTCGGTATCGTCGACATGCCGAAGGAAGAGAGCGACCCGCTGCTCAAGGCCGTGTTCGACCACGCCGAGAGAAAGGAGTTTGTCTACGAGCACGTCTGGCGCGTCGGCGAGCTCCTCCTCTGGGACAACCGCTGCTCTTCCCACGCGCGCACGGATTTTCCCTCGACGCAACGCCGGTTGATGTGGCGAACGACGGTCAAGGGTGCCAGGCGGCCGTATTGAGCGACCATCGGCGAGGCACTAGCGAGTCGCGCCCTTGAGAATGATCTGCTCGAACAGGCCGAACGATTTTTCCTGCTCGTCGAGCAGGGTCGCGGCATCGAGAAATTTGAGCTTGACGCCCTTGACGGGCCATTCGATTTTCACGTGAGTCGGGACGTAGCCGATTTTTGCCAGCATGCGCTGTCCTTCGGCGCCGATGACGTAGTCGTAGAACAGCAAAGCGGCGTGCGGGTGCGGCGCCCTTTTGGCGACGCCGATCGCGTTCGTGATGCTCACCGCGGGCTCGATCACGAACCAGTCGATCGGCGAGCCCTTTTTCTTTGCCTGCTGCACGCTGTATTGATAGACCGTCAGCGCGAGCGGCACTTCGCCGGAGGCGACCAGGTTCGTCAATAAGGGATGGCCGCTGCGGACCGAGAGCCCGTTGCTCGCGACCAGGTCGCGAAAGAACTTGGCGCCCTCGGCTTCGCCCATGTCCGCGATCACTGACGACACCCATTCGTGATCGTCGCCTTCGATCGCGAGCTTGCCTTTCCATCTGGGCGAGAGCAGATCCCGATACGTTTTGGGTAGGTCCTCTTTCCTGACCTTGTCCGTGTTGTAGGCTTGCACGAACACGTGGTGCAGGGTCGAGACCCATTCGCGGTGCGCGGGCACGGCGGCGGGGACCAGGTCCTTGTGATACGGAGAGTGAATTTCCTGCAGCAGATTCTCGCGCCGCAGCGCTTCCTCCTGAGGCGAAATGATGGCGATCACGTCGGCGCTGGGGCCGCCGGCGCGCGCTTCGGCGATGACTTTCCGCAGAACGATCTCCGAGCGGGCGCGCCAGAGGTCGACCCTGATGCCGTACTTGCTCCTGAACGGTTCGATCAGCTGATCGGCGTATTCGATCGGGAAGGTCGCATAGAAAAGAAGCGAGCCTTCCTTCCTTGCCCCCTCCACCAGGCGTTGCTGCCGGTCCTCGCCTTGATACGTTGCAAGCTTTTGCAGCGTTTGT
>VBCJ01000085.1 GCA_005884335.1 Betaproteobacteria bacterium
GACGATGGAGACCGCCCCCGACGGTTCGACCCGGCGCATCTTCATCCAGCTCTCGGACCTGAGCGGATTTGCCGTGGTGGATTTCGCGCAGCGCAAAGAAGTGGCGCGGATCCAGTTTCCCGACCAGCCCAACGGGTACGGGATGGCCGAGGGACGCAGGGAAACACCCTCGCACGGCCTGGCAGTCGCCCCGGACAACAAGACGCTCTGGGTGACCAGCGTGTTCGCCAACGGAGTCTTCGTCTACTCGCTGCCCGAACTCAAGCTCCTGGGGCACGTCGCGCTCCCGGAGCTCAAGCTGCCGGGGCGCGCTGCGATCGGCGCGTTGCCGAACTGGGCGACCTTCACGCCTGACGGCAGGCTTCTCTACGTCACCAACTCCGCGATCAGGTCGGTGTCCGCAATCGACACCCAGTTGATGAAGGTGGTCGCGAACATCCAGGTCGGCGAGGTGCCGAAGCGCATCAACACGCTGGCGCTGCGCTAGAGCTGTCAGAAACGCGAACGGCGGCCGACCGCCTTGGGCGGACACCGCCGTTCTGCTTTCTTCGGAGGGCTCTCGGGAACTACCGGCTCTGCCCGTTGGCCCACTGGGCTAGCGTTTTCCAGTCCGGGTCGTCCTTGGAAGCGAATTGCCTGCCGCCGTTGTGAAAAGCGTTGCCGCCCGCCTCGGGCGCGAGAGGCATGAACAGAAGGCGGCTCGCGGCGAAATTGCCGGGGACCACCAGTCTGGAGACCGTCTCGAAGTTGCGGCGCGACTGTTCCTCGGTCCAGAACTTGGCTCCTGGCGGGAGCTTCTCGAGGCGGAAGGCGTTGTTGCTCTCGGCGTGGCAGACGTAGCAGCGGGTGTGCCCGGGCTTCTTCTTGAGGAAGATGGGCTCGACGCGCGTCTTGAAAAACTCGTAATCGAGAGACTGCGCAGACGCGGAAGCCGCCGGCAGGGCAGCCGCCACCGCCACGATCATTGCCAGACCACCCACCCGCATGATGAACAAAGCCCTCTCCTCTTACCCGATTTCTGCGAGACCTTCAATTTCCACGAGGCCTTTTAGCACAAGGGCGCAGAGCTGGCAATGATTGCATTTCACCTCGCTCCGGACGCGCCATTTTCTTCCGTGACCCGATCTCGTATCATCCGCTGATGGATTTCTCACACCTCTCCGAACCGCTCATGGCGTCGATGATCGGCGCCCTCGCCACGGTGGCGGCCGCGCTCGTTCAGCTTCGCATTTCCTGGCGCAGGGAAATAAGGGAGCGCGAGCGCGGCCAGCCGATCACGAAGAAGACCCGGCGCGGACCGGTCATCTTCATCTTCGTCCTGGCCGCGGCGGCGGCGGTGGGCGGGTTCGCGCTCTCGCAATACTTCGTGTCGCTGCGCGAAGGCGACCGGGACACCCTGCGCGCCGACCTGCAATCGAAGCTCTCGGAGATCAACGCGACCGCGATGCGGCTGGAGCAGGCTCGCACGAACGAGCGCGAGCAGATCGAGACCGGCGCGCGGCGCGCCGAAGGCCAACGCCTCGGCGAGGAAGGCGCGAGCGCGAGCGTCGTGGTCGGGCCGTGCAAGCCCGAAGGCGTACCCGGGGCGAAGCAGGAATGCACCGAGCAGAGCGCGCTGCGGATCGCGATCTGCGCAACAGTGCCGGCGTCGGCGACGGTCAGGGAAGTGCAGCTCTACGTGCGCGCAGCGAATTCCAAGCAGCCGTGGGAGGAAGCCCGGGTGCAGGCCGGGCAGGACGCGGGGCAGGCGCGCTTCGCGGACAAATTCACGGAGCGCCCCGACGGCGACGCCGGCAAGCAGATCTGCCAGGGATTCGCGAACTGGAGCGGAGAAAAATCGCGCATCGCACGGATCCTCGTAAAATACGCCTTGTAGATCCGCGCCGCTTTCCCCGAATTTCCGCTTCCATGCCGCCCGTCACTCAGACGCTGCTCATCGCCAACGTGGCTGTGTTCCTGCTGCAGTCCGTGAACGGCGGGCTGCTCGAGGAATGGTTCGCGCTGTGGCCTCCCGGGCACGGTTTCGCGATCTGGCAGCTCCTCACCTACGGTTTCCTGCACGGCGGCATCACGCACATCTTCTTCAACATGCTCGGGCTGTACATGTTCGGGAGCGACATCGAACGGCTGTTCGGCTCGCGCTATTTTCTCGCGTACTACCTTACCTGCCTGGTCAGCGCCGCGATCACCCAGCTGGCGTTCACTGCGATCGCAGGCGGGCCGCCCATCCCGACCCTGGGCGCCTCCGGCGGACTTTACGGATTGCTGCTCGCCTTCGGCGTGTATTTCCCGCGGCGCATGGTGATCCTGATCTTCCCGCCGATCCCCATGCAGGCGCGCTTCTTCGTGATCCTATTCGGCGGGCTCGAGCTTTTATTCGGGGTGACCGGCACGGCCGCAGGCGTGGCCCATTTCGCGCACCTGGGCGGCATGCTCGGGGGTTGGCTCGCCATCCAGTACCGCCGCCGGGGCTTTCCTTTCACGCGGGGGCGCTGACTGGGCCGGTACTTAGGCTTCTTATCATCGCGACCTCGTCGAGCAATGCAAGCGCGCGACCTTCCGCTGAATCATCTCTCCATGCTGCAAATCGAATGGCTCACCAAGCTCACGGCGCTCTGCGCGCTTGGCGTGCTTCTTCTCGTGCCCGGGCCAGCGCTTGCCCTTCGCCCGTACGACTCGACGGATGCCGACGTCGCCAAGGAGGGCGAAATCGAGCTGGAGCTCGGGCCCGTGGGCCGGCGTCGCGAGGGCTCAAAGAGGATCGAAGTCGCCCCGGCCGTGATCGGTAACTTCGGCCTGGCGGCCGATCGCGAGCTGGTGATTCAGGGGCAACGCGAGGTGGCGCTCGACCGCGAGCCGGGCGAGCCGCGCAGCGCGATCGTCGACAACGGGGTTTTCATCAAGCAGGTGCTGCGGCAGGGCGTGCTGCAGGACGCGTCCGGTCCGAGCATCGCAACGGAATACGGCCTGTTGCTTCCGTCAGTCCACGGGGACAAGGGGACAGGGCTCTCCGTCGCCGGCATCTTATCCCAGCGCACCGAGGCGGTATCGGTGCATCTCAATGCGGCGCTCGCGTGGACGCGCGAGCACGAACCCGACCTTTTCCTGGGCGCCATCCTCGAAGGCCCGTATTCCTGGGCGGTGCGCCCGGTCGCCGAAGTGTTCGGCGAGCAGGCCTCCGGCAGCCCGCGGATCACCTCGGGGCTCGTCGGTGCGATCTGGCGCTGCCGGGAGGGCCTCTCGTTCGATGTTGGAATTCGCAGGGCGCACGACGGAAACGAGACCATCCGGGAACTGCGCCTGGGTTTGACTTTAACATTCGGCTGAAAACGGAGCGACGACATGAAAGCGAAACGCAAGTTGATTTTGGTACCATTCCTGTCGCTTGTTTTGCTCGCCCGGCTCCAGGCTGCAGATGTGCTCGAGCCGGCTGCAACCATAGCCCTGCCTGCCGTGAAGGGGCGCATCGACCACTTCGGCGTAGACCTGAAGCAGCAGAGGCTCTTCGTCGCCGCCCTCGGCAACGATACGCTGGAAGTCATCGACGTGAAGTCGGGCCGGCGGGAACGCAGCCTCGGCGGATTCGGCGAGCCGCAAGGGGTCCTCTATCTGCCCGAGTTCAATCGCATCTACGTCGCGAACGGCAGCGCCAACCGCGTCGATATCCTGGACGGGACTTCGCTCGCGCGCATCAAGGGCGTCGAGCGGCTCGATGATGCCGACAACGTCCGTTATGACGCCGGCGCGCGCAAGGTGTACGTCGGATACGGAAAGGGCGCCCTGCGCGCGCTCGATCCCGCGACCGGCGATTCTTCGGGCGATATTCGGCTTGCCGGACACCCGGAATCGTTTCAGCTGGAGACGCGCGGGCCGCGGATTTTCGTCAACGTGCCCCCGGCGCGCCACGTTGCGGTAGTCGATCATGAGTCGGAAAGGAGGTTGTTCGTCGGAGCACGCAAGCCCGCGGTGCTGCTCGTGTACGACATCGATTCAGGAAAGGTGGTGGCGAAGCAACCGATCGGCGGAGACACGGACGATATCTTCTTCGACCCGGAGGACAAGCGCCTCTACGTCATCTGTGGAGAGGGGCGGATCGACATCGTGCGGCAGGAGAATCCGGATCGTTACTCGCTGGAACGCACGGTCCGCACGGCCCCGCGCGCGCGCACCGGGCTCTTCGTTCCAGAAGAAGGACGGCTCTATGTGGCCGCACCGGCAACCGGGACATCACCCGCCAGGCTGCTCGCTTATCGGGTTCGTTGAGTGAGATAGGGAACGTTTAGCAATCGCAACACGTCACGGGGCCGTTTTGCTCCGCACTTCGAAAAGGAGTACACCATGAAATGCAAAGAACACCGGTACCTTCACGTCTCTCCCCTGATCGCCGCATTCGTCATAGCGGGATGGCTCGGCTGGCAACCTGCCTTTGCTGCAGGGGAATCCAAGGAGCTGCAGGCGGTCGCGCAGGCGTTGGCCAAGAGCAAACTCAGCTTGTTTGCGGGCATCCGGCAGGCAAGTCAGGGAAGCGCCAAAGCTATTTCGGCGAAGTTCGAGCTGGAAGACGGGAAGTTGTCGCTTTCCGTGTATACGGCAGAAAAGGGGCTGGCAGTCCCCGCCGAAAAGAATGTGCTTCAGGAGTTGAGCGGCAGCCCCGAACAGGACAAGTGGACACCGAAAGTGGAAGTCTTCAAGGACGTACCCCATGTTGCGAGATCCGCGGAACAGCTCACGCTGATGTCGCTCGGCCGAAAGAGCCTTACGGCAATAATCGCCGAGGTTCGCAAAACGCACCCCGGCACTGTTTTCTCGATCACGCCTGGGATCAGGAACCACAAGCCCGTCGCGGTGGTGCTCATCGCCCAGAAAGGTAAAGTCACGACCGTGACGCAGCCTCTATGAATTTTATCGGTTCCAAAACCACTCTCCAGGAGATCATGCCATGAAGCGCTTTAATCTAATCTTCGCAAGCATCGGGTTCGCGGTCGGACTGTCCACCGCCACTCTCGCGGCCGACGACGACTGGGCTCCCGTAGCTCAGGCGCTCGGACGATCCGGTGCACAATTGCCCGGCGGAATCTACCGCGTCGGTCTCGGGCGGAGCGACCTGAAGGTCACCCTCGACGGAGTCGAGATCAGACCCACTCTTGCCTTGGGTTCCTATCTTGCATTCCAGAAAATGGGACGCGAGGCAATGGTGATGGGCGATCTTGTGCTCCTGCATGAAGAGATCAACCCCGTGATGAAGAAACTCATCGAGGGCGGCATCGAGATCACGGCGCTGCACAACCATTTGCTGAGGTCCTCGCCTGCAACCATGTACATGCATTTCTTCGGCCGCGGCGACCCCGCCAAGCTCGCCGCCGCGCTGCGAGCAGGGCTGGCCGAAAGCAAGACCCCGTTGGCGGCGCCGGCACCCGCCGGTTCTCCGCCGCCGCCGCTCGACCTTGACACCGGCGCAATCGAACAGACGCTGGGCGCGAAGGGCGCCGTCAACAGCGGCGTCTATGCGTTCAACATCCCCCGGGGCGAAACCATCATGGAGGATGGAATGCCGATTCCCATCGGCATGGGTTCGGGCATCGTCATCAACTTCCAGCCGACCGGGGGCGGCAAGGCAGCGATCACCGGAGACTTCGTGCTCATCGCTGGCGAGGTCAATCCCGTGCTCAAGGCCTTGCGCGACGGCGGGATCGAGGTGACGGCGCTGCATAGCCACATGCTCACCGAACAACCGCGGCTGTTCTTCATGCATTTCTGGGCAAACGACGATGCCGGGAAGCTGGCCAGAAGCCTGAAGGCGGCGCTCGGCAAGGTCAAGCTGGCGAAAAACTGAGCGCGATGGACCCGAAAGGCGGCGTGCTGCCTGTTGACGCGGATCATGGGCGGCGGTCAGGCGCGCGCTCAGGCGCCGCCCTCTTCGGATCGCGCACCAGCACCATCAATCCGACCGTGACCGCGGCGGTTATGCCCGCAAGCACGTCGAAGGTCGCCGCATAGCCCAATCCCCCGATCAGGAATCCCGCGATCATGGGGCCGGCCGCTTCGCCGATGTCCCATATGGTTCCGAACACGCCCATGGCGGCGCCGAGGCGCCGTGCCGACGCGAGGTCGGCGATCAGCGCATTGGTGACCGGCGTGACCGCGCCGACGCCGAGACCCAGCAGCGGCGCCGTGAGAGCGAAAGCCGCCAAGCTCTCGCTCCGGAAGATGAGCGGAAGCGCGGCAGCGCACAGCAGGAGCCCGATGACGATGACGGGGATTCTCCCGACTCGGTCGGACGCGCGTCCGGTGATCGGCTTCGCCACCATGGCTACGACCAGCTGCGCGCCGAGGACGAGCGCGATCTCGGCGTCGTTGAGCCCTACCTGCTTGGCGTAGATCGGCAGGAAGCCGAGAAAGGCGCCGTAGCCGAGGTACATGACGGCTTCGATGCCGGCCGCGACGAAAATCGGCGGTGTCTTGAACACCTCGGCGACACCCTGTCGGAACTCCGCCGCTCGCGCGGCGAAAGTCTTCGCCTCGCGCGCCGCCTTAGCATCGACGTCCGGCAGCAGCAACACGACGATGAACGTGAGCACACCGAGCGCGCCGACCGTGAGATAGGTCGCCGAATAGCTGGCGGTGAAATACAGGACGAAACCGCCCACGAGCGGCCCCGCGGTTGCGCCGATGTCGTTCGCCGACGAGAACCAGCCCAGGCGCGCGCCGCGCCCCGTGTCGGCGAGGCTGGCCACATACGCCGAGGCGACCGGAGAGAAGATCGCGGTGGCGAAGCCGTGAACGAAGCGCAGCGCGAGCAGCGACCCGGCATCGTGGACGAACGGATAGAGGAAGGGCGGAAGCGCGAAGAAGAGCGCGCCCAGCACCATCATGCGCTTTCTTCCAAGCACGTCGGAAAGCGCGCCCGCGGGCAGCTTGAAGAAGACGCCGGTGATGGTCGAGGCGGCGACGATGATGCCGATGAGCTCGGGCAAGGCGCCGAGATCGGCGGCGAAGGTGGGGAGCACCGGGCTTCGCGCCATTTGATAGCCGAGGCGCGAGAGCAGGCTTGCGAAGACGATCGCGCTGAATGCGTTCATGTGAAAAATCCGGGTCGACGCAATGAATGATTGGTGCGTGAAACCCAGGTCATGCTTCCGCGCTTGAGGTCCGGCGACGGGGAAATTCCAGGATATCGTGCCTTCATCGTCGTGCCTCCGATTTGCCGACGTGAAGAAGCGCGGCGGCCGCGAGCGCGCCGTAGGCGGCGAACCCGGCTGCGACCGCGATGAAGAAGCCGGTCGCGCCTGCGCCGAACCAGTACAGCGCGACGAGCGCGCCGCCGGCGCTTGCGAGGAGCCGCACGCCGTTCGCGAGCACCGTGAGCAGAACCTGCCCCAGTCCCTGGGTGGCGAAGTAGAGCGCCATCCCCAGCCCGTAGAGCGCGTAGATCGGCCCGACGATGTGCAGATACGAAACGCCGATGCGGATGATTTCCGCGTCCTCGGTGAAAAGTCCCATCCACAGCCGCGGAAACAGCGCGAAAAACGCCCCGACTATGCCGCACGCCGCCGCCGAAGTCGCACCCCCGATCCATGCGATGCGGCGCGCGCGCTTGAACTGCCGCGCGCCCCAGTTGGTTCCGACCATAGCGACGATCGCGGTACCGAAGCCGAACGCGAGCGGGATGAGGATGTACTCGAGACGCGCGCCCATGGCGTAGCCGATCGCCGTCTCGCGGC
>VBCJ01000086.1 GCA_005884335.1 Betaproteobacteria bacterium
TTCTTGATGTTGTCGGCCCCCAGGGAGGGACCCACGGTGCGCTCCTCGATGATCTCCATGGGCGCGGCGAGCGCCCCGGCGCGCAGGAGCAGGGCGATGTCGTTCGCCTCGACGGTCGTCATCCTGCCGCTGATCTGGACGCGCCCGCCGCCGATCTCGCTGCGGATCACGGGCGCGGTGACGACCTCGCCTTTGCCCTTTTCGATGAGCAGGATCGCCATCCTCTTGCCGACGTTCTCGCGCGTGTATTCCTTGAAGATTCGCGCGCCGGTGGCGTCGAGGGTCAGGTGGACGGCCGGTTCCTGGGTCTGGTTGTCGAAGCCCGGTTGCGCGTCGGTGAGCCGGTCGCCGGTCAGCACGACCTGCTTCTTCACGAGAAGCGGCTGGTTGTTGCGCTCGATGTAGAACTCGTCGCCGAAAGGAACCTGCCCGCCTTGAGCCGCCGCGAGCGTCCCGGGATTCATGTTGTCCTCGTCGACCATCCGCACTTCGAGGGTCGCGGTGCGCCCGAGAATCTCCTTGGCCTTGGCGGTGTCCTGCACTCCGGGGAGCTGGACCACGACGCGGTCCGAGCCTTGTTGCTGGATCACGGGCTCGGCGACGCCCAGCTCGTTGATGCGGTTGTGCAGCGTCTGGATGTTCTGCTTGAGCGCGAGCTCCTGCGTGCGCTTCTGCGCCTCGGGCCGGATCGAGGCGACGAGGCGCAGCTCGCTGCCCGTGCTGGCATCGGCGAGCTGCAGGTCCGGAAGGTGCTCGGCTATGATCGCGCGCGCTTTTTCGCGGGTCTCGGCGTCGCGGAAGCGGATCACGACGGTGTCGCCTTCGCGCGAGATTCCGGCGTGACGCACGTTCTTGTCGCGCAGCTGCGAGCGAATGTCGCCGGCGAGACCTTCGGCCCGCTTCGCGATCGCCGCGCGCATGTCCACCTGCAACAGGAAATGCACGCCGCCCCGCAGATCCAGGCCGAGGTACATCGGCTGCGCGTTGATGGCGGCGAGCCAACGGGGAGAATTCGGCAGGAGATTGAGCGCGACGGTATAGGAGGGGTTCGCCGGGTCGGGATTGAGCGCCTGGTCGATGATGTCTTTCGCCTTGAGCTGGGTGTCGGTGTCGGCGAGCCGCACCTTCACGCCCGAAAGATCGAGGAAGACCCCCGTGGGCTGGATCCCGGCCTTCCTGAGCGCCTCTTCGACGCGTCCGAGTACGGCTTGGTCCACCTTCAGCGTCGCGCGGGCCGGGGACACCTGTACCGCCGGCGCCTCGCCGAAGAAGTTCGGCAGCGTGTACAGCGCCCCGAGCACGAGCGCCACCCCAATGGTGACGTAGACCCAGAGGGGGTAGCGGTTCATCTAGATCGACTTGATCGTGCCCTTGGGCAGAAGCGTCTGGATCGCGCTCCTTTGCACCTGCACCTCGGTGTTGGGCGCGATCTCGATCGACGCGTAGGTGTCGCCGATCTTGGTGATCTTCCCCAGCACCCCGCCCGAGGTGACGACCTCGTCGCCTTTCTGCAGCGCCTCGGTCATCTGCTTGTGCTCCTTGGCTCGCTTCATCTGCGGACGGATCATCAGGAAATAGAGCAGGGCGAACATGCCGATGATGATGAAGAACTGCTCGTAGCCGGGGCCGGACGCGCCGGCCGGGGCGCCCTGCGCCCATGCGGGGGAAATCAACACGATCGTCTCCAGTGCGGTTTTCGGCAAAGCGGTGAAGTATATCATCGGGAACTCGCCGTTCATCCGATTTTCCCGGATCTTCGGCGTGCCTCGCGAAACGCGACTAGGGTGTCGGCAAGCTTTCGTTCTGCGATCGCGCCGCGCAGCTCGCGCATGAGCGTCTGGTAGTAGTGCAGGTTGTGCAGGGTATTGAGCCGCGCGCCGAGGATCTCGTTCACCTTCTGCAGGTGATGCAGGTAGCTGCGCGAGAAATGTGCGCAGGTGTAGCAGGGGCAGGTGCCGTCCAGCGCCCGCGTGTCGTCGCGGTAGCGGGCGTTGCGGATCTTGACGTCGCCGTGGCGGGTGAAGAGCCAGCCGTTGCGGGCGTTTCGCGTGGGAAGGACGCAGTCGAACATGTCGATTCCGGCCGCCACCGCTTCGACGATGTCCTCGGGCGTGCCCACGCCCATGAGATAGCGCGGCTTGTCTGCGGGGAGCCGCGGCGCGGTGTGGGCCATGACCCTGCGCATTTCTCGCTTGGACTCGCCCACCGAAAGCCCGCCGATCGCATAACCGTCGAATCCGATGCTCGCGAGCCCCGCGAGGGATTCGTCGCGCAGGTTTTCGACCATTCCGCCCTGGACGATGCCGAAGAGGGCGTTCGGGTTGCCTTCGTGCGCGCGCTTGGAGCGCTCGGCCCAGCGCAGGGAGAGGCGCATCGACTCCTCGGTGTCGCGCTCGCTCGCGGGATAAGGCGTGCATTCGTCGAACACCATGACGATGTCCGCATCCAGCACCCTCTGGATGCGCATCGACTCCTCGGGGGTGAGCAGCAGCCGGTCGCCGTTTATCGGCGAGGCAAAGCGCACGCCTTCTTCCGTGATCTTGCGAAGCTCGCCGAGGCTGAACACCTGATAGCCGCCGGAGTCGGTGAGGAGGGGCCCCGCCCAGCCGATGAATCGGTGCAGCCCGCCGTGCGCCGCGATGGCCTCGAGCCCGGGGCGCAGCCACAGGTGAAAGGTATTGCCGAGGACGATGCGGGTACCGTTCTCGACGAGCTCCGCGGGGCTCACGGCCTTGACCGCGCCGTAGGTGCCGACCGGCATGAAGACCGGAGTCTCGACGACTCCGCGCGCCAGCTCCAGAGTCCCGGCGCGCGCGGCGCCGTCGGTCGCATGAACGGTGAATCTCATCCGGGTATCTTATCAACCAGCATCGCGTCTCCGTAGGAGTAGAAGCGGTAGCGCTGCTCGATCGCGTGACTATAGGCGCGCCGCACCCGCTCGATCCCGGCGAACGCCGAGACGAGCACGAGCAGGGTCGATTTCGGCAGATGGAAATTGGTGACGAGGCGGTCGACCACCCGGAACTCGAATCCGGGAGTGATGAACAAATCGGTGTCGGCGGCGCCGGCGACCGGAGCGCCGTGTACGGCGGCCGAGGCTTCGAGGCAGCGCACCGTGGTCGTTCCGACCGCAACGATGCCGCCGCCGCGCCCGCGCGTCGTCCCGATCGCCGCCGCGGTCGCGGGCGGAATCTCGTAGTGCTCGCCGTGCATGCGGTGCTTCGCGAGATTTTTCACCCGGACCGGCTGGAACGTCCCCGCGCCTATGTGCAGCGTCACCCAGGCGAACTCGACGCCGCGTTTGGCAAGCGCCGCGAGCAGCGGCTCGTCGAAGTGCAGACCGGCGGTCGGCGCGGCAACGGCACCTGCCGAGCGCGCGTATACCGTTTGATAGCGTCGCTCGTCTTCGCCTCGAGGCGCGCGCGTGATGTAGGGCGGAAGCGGCACGCTGCCGTGACGCTCGAGCAGCTCGAGGACCGTTCCGCTCTCGGGAAAACGCAGGTGATAGAACTCTTCCACGCGACCGAGCACGCGCACGTCGAGTCCGCCAGCGAGGCGCAGCGTGCTGCCGGGTTTCGCCGGCCGGCCCGCGTGGACCTGCGCGAGCGCTTCGTGCTCCGAAAGCGCGCGCTCGATCAGCACCTCGATGTGTCCGCCGGTCTCCTTACGCCCGAACAGGCGCGCCTTGATCACCTTGGTGTCGTTGAATACCAGCAGGTCGCCGGGCGCGAGCAGCTGCGGCAGATCGGAGAAGCGGCGACCCGCGATGGACGCCGCGCCGACGCAGAGCAGGCGGCTTCCCGATCGCTCCGCGTCCGGATTTTGCGCGATCAGCTCGGAAGGCAGCTCGTAGTCGAAATCGTCGATGGAAAGATTCATGGTCGTGCCGTTATAATGCACGCGCTTTCACGCAGCAACCAGCCGGGATGGTGGA
>VBCJ01000087.1 GCA_005884335.1 Betaproteobacteria bacterium
AACTGCAGGGTGCTCTGACGTTCGGTCCAGTCGCCCACCGCATCCTGAATGAGCTCACGCAGCTGGATCTGGCTCTCGGTAATGGTAGTGATAAGGCCGAAATTCTGGCCCATGTAGTTGCCGACTTTCACGCGGTACAGGCCCGTATCGGCCTTGACCAGCGCAAAATTCGCCTTCCTCTGCTGCAGCACCCCGACCATCTTCAGCGACTCGAGCGGATAGGCCTCGAGGGGTTCCTTCGGCCGGTTCAGATCGGGTTTGAGTCCGCCTCCGCCGCCGCTGCTCGCCGATTTCGTGACCAGCTCGATTTTCGCGCTGCTGAAGGGATCGGGTTGATCGAAAGCCTTGTAGGGCACCGGCTCGTAGGGTTTCACGACGGGCAAGGGGTCGATCCTCCCGCGCAGATCCTTGGTCTTGTCCTTCAGCTCCGACTTGAGGTCGCCGAATTCCTCGCCGCCGCACGCCGCGAGCAGCAACCCGAGCACGATGACGGGGAGCCCCTTCACTTCTTACCCGCCTTGACGCCCTTTGCCGCCCTACTCTGGGCCGCCACTTCCTCCTCGTCCAGGTAACGGAAGGTCTTCGCGGTGACGTCCATCACGAGCGAGCCGTCTTTTCCTCCTGTCAGCCCGATATCGTTCAGCGTGACGATGCGCGAGAGCTGTCCGATATCGCTCGCAAACTGCCCCATGTCGTGATAGCTGCCATTGAGTTTCAGCGTGACCGGCAGCTCGGCGTAGAATTCACGCTTGGTTTCCGCCGGAGCCGGCCTGAACAGCTCAAATTGCAGGCCGCGACCGAGCCCAGCCTGGTTGATGTCCACGAGCAGCGCGTCCATTTGCGATCGATTGGGAAGCTGCCTCAGAAGCGCGCCGAAGGAGCTGTCGATTTCGCGCAGCTGCTGACGGTAGAGATCGAGATTGATTGCCTGTTGCTGCTTCACGACATATTCGTCTTTGAGCTTCGCTTCCTGTACGCGCCCGGCCTCAAGCGACTCCATCTCTTCCTGCCAATCGAGGAAGTAGCCCAGCGCGACGATGCCGATCAGCACTCCGAGCAGCAGCATCGCCTTGGGTAATGGCGGCCATGCGCCCGGATCGCGCGTATTGAGATTCTTGAACTGTTCGAGAAATTTCCTCATCGGTCTCAGCCTTTGGCCGGAGCGGCCTTGGGTGCGGCCTTACCCGATTTGCCTGCATCTTCGCTCTGGAGCTGCTTCAGGCTCACGTTCATGTTGAATTCGGAAACGCGCTTGTTGCTTACGTTCACGGCTCTGATCTCGACCAGATCGGGGTTCTCAAGGTAAGGCGATGCCGCGAAATTACGCATCAGGGTCGAGACTCGCGCGTTGGACTGTGCGTAGCCCACCATGTTGATTTTCAAGCCAGTCTGCTTGATCGCCTTGAGGTACACGCCATCGGGTACCTGCTGAACCAGCTCCTGCAACATGTAAACGGCCTGCGCACGGTCTGCTTGCAGCCGCTCGATGATCTGCTTGCGCGCAAGGAGCGCTGCAATCTCGCTCTTGAGCTTTTTGATCTCCTCGATTTCCTTGTCGAGCCTGACGTTTTCCCTTTTCAGGAATTCGTTGCGGTCGCTTTGTACCGCGATGTATCCCGCAATGGTCAGGTGCACCGCGCCGACGATCAGGAGCCCGAGCACGGCCACCATGCCTCCCAGCACGCCAAGGTGCTGGCGCTGGGCCTTGCGTCGCGCCTCGCGCCAGGGGAGCAGATTGATGCGAATCACGGGTCAAATCTCCGCATGGCAAGTCCGCACGCGACCATCAGCGAGGGCGCATCCGCGACCAGTTTCTTGAGTGAAACGCGCGGCGAAATCGCCATGCTCGCGAAAGGATTGGCGACCAAAGCGTTGATCTGGGTGCGGGCCTGCACCATCTCGTCGAGCCCCGGAATCACCGCCGAGCCTCCGGTGAGCAGAACGTGCTCGACCGAGGTGTACTGGGTCGATGTAAAGAAGAACTGCACTGCCCGCTGGATTTCCAGCGCCGCGTTCTCCATGAAGGGGCGCAGCACCTCCGATTCGTAGTTCTCCGGCAGCCCCCCGGAGCGCTTGGCCGCTTCGGCTTCCTCCAGGCTCATGCCGTACGCGCGCATGATGTCCTGCGTGAGCTGGCTACCCCCGAACGCCTGCTCGCGCGTGTACACGGTCTGCTCGTTGCGCAGCACCGTGACGTTCATGACGTTCGCGCCCAAATCGACCAGCGCGATATTCTGGTCCTTGCCGTTATCCGGGAATTGCTGCTGAATCAGCTCGAAGGAAGATTGGATGGCGTAGGACTCGACATCCATGACTATGGCTTTGAGGCCCGAGGCTTCGGCCACCGCGACGCGGTCTTCGACCTTCTCCTTGCGTGAGGCAGCGATCAGCACTTCGACCTCTTCCGGTCCCGACGGAGAAGGTCCCACCACCTGAAAATCCAGGTTGACCTCCTCGAGCGCAAATGGAATGTACTGGTTGGCCTCGGTTTCGACTTGAACCTCCAGCTCTTCGTCGCGCAGCCCCGCCGGTACGATGATCTTCTTGGTGATCACCGCGGCGGTGGGCAGGGCCAGGGCGACGTTTTTCGTGCGCGTCGCCATTCTCTTCCAGCCGCGCTGCACGGCATCGACCACGGCATCGAGGTTGGTGATGTTGCCGTCGAGGACCGCGTCCTTCGGCAGCGCCTCGATGGCATAACGGTCGACCCGCGGATTTCCCCTGCCCGCATCGGCGAGCTCCACCAGCTTCACCGAGGACGAAGAGATATCCATCCCGAACAGCGGCGGCGCTTTCGGCTGGAAAATATCCAAATTTAAATTCAGTTGCAACCGGGATTTCCCCTTCAGGTATGGCCGGTTAGGCGCGATTAGTATAATTTACGTTAAATGCTAGCAACAACCCCCCACCCTGTAAAGTAAATTTTTCACGCGAGATATTAGGTGCTTAGGGTGAACCTACCGCTGTTTCAGCTCTCTATAATGGGCGACCTTTTCCCGGATATCCCCTGAATGCGGCTTCGATGGTTCGCCTTCCCGGTGTTGGCGCTGGCCGGGACGGGAGTAGTGAGCTTGGCGCTGCTGGGCTTCGTGATCCTCCTTGCGTACCCTAACCTGCCCTCCATCGAGGCGCTCACCGAGTACCAGCCGAAGATCCCGCTACGCGTCTACACCGCCGACGGCCTGCTGATCGGGGAGTTCGGCGAAGAGCGCCGTTCGGTCGTCAGCATCGAGGAGGTTCCTTCTCTGATGAAACAGGCCATCCTCGCGGCCGAGGACGAGCGCTTTTACCAGCATACCGGGGTCGACTACCACGGGGTGCTCCGGGCAGCCTACTCCAACTTGGTAAGCGGCGGCAAGACTCAAGGGGCTTCGACGATCACGATGCAGGTCGCGCGGAACTTTTTTCTTTCCCGGGAAAAAACGCTGACCCGCAAACTGTACGAGGCGCTCCTGGCGTTCAAGATCGAAAACAGCCTTAGCAAAGATCAGATCCTGGAGATCTATATCAACCAGATCTATCTTGGCCAGAGGGCTTACGGGTTCGGCGCAGCGGCGCAGGTCTACTTCGGCAAGTCGCTATCCCAGCTCAACTCGGCCGAAATCGCGATGCTTGCCGGGTTGCCCAAGGCTCCCTCCTCTTTCAACCCGGTGATAAATCCGAAACGCGCCAAGCAACGCCAGCTGTACGTCCTGCGGCGCATGCGCGAGCTCGCTTTGCTCGACGACGAGCAATACGAGGAAGCGCAAAGGATACCGATCAGCGTCAAGCGCGAAACCGTCACCGAATATGAGATTCACGGCGAGTTCGTCGCGGAGATGGTCCGCCAACTGCTTTATGAGCGCTATCCGGAGGAGGTCTATTCACGCGGCTTTCGCGTCTACACGACGATTACGCGCGCCGACCAGGAAGCGGCCTATGCGGCCCTGCGTCAGGGCTTGCTCGAATACGACCGGCGCCACGGCTATCGCGGCCCCGAAGGATTCGTCGATCTCAAGGATGCGCAGGAGGAGGACTACGAGGAAACGCTGCAAGACCATCCCGACAGCGATGACCTCCTCGCGGCAC
>VBCJ01000038.1 GCA_005884335.1 Betaproteobacteria bacterium
AAATAGGAAGTAAGAGGCCGGCCCGATACCGGCCATAACCTGCAAGACCGGGGCGGCTGCGGTTTTATTCCCGAACTCGCGAGATTCCGCACCGCGCGGTGGCTCAGCCGCCGGGAGAGTCCCTTTCACTCAGCGAGACATAGACCGTCACGCTGTGGCCGACAAAGCCCGCCGGGGCAATTTGAGCCAGGTCGAACGGGCGAGGCTGAGCGACGCCGTCGAAGTACCAAGTAAACTCGCGGCCGTTAGAAACGAAGCGAATGACTTCGAAGTGATTCACGTTGACCCACTTGGTTTCGTCGGTGATCATGATCGTGCGGTCGGGGACGGCAGTGATGATCGCGCGCTCGGCGGAGGGGGCGCGTGCCGGCTCGCCGAAAAGGTCGGAGGGTTTCAACGCGGCGCCCGCCGACAAGCTCGCGGCGGAAAAGGCCAATGCAGCGATGCTGGGGATGAGCAGTTTCATGTAATTCTCCATTCTATGGTTGGGATCAGTCACCCATCGGCGCGTCTGAGATGACTGGCACCGAAGGTACAAGCTGCAAGACCTGTCCCCATGCGGGTCTATTCCCGATTTCGCGAAAGCTTCATTACGATCTCAGAAGAAGTACTGAGCCGCAAGCTGAACGCGGTGCAGCGTTCCGAAGTCCCCGTCGACTACGGTGCGCTTTTCGTAGATCAGCTCCATCCCGAGGTTGACTCTGGGAACAGGGCTCAAGATCAAATTGGCGTGCGCTGAACGGGCCGACTTGTCGAAGCCGTTGAATGTCCCCCCGCCGGGAGTATCGGTGCCGGACGCCGACAATATCAAGGACGAGCGGAGCATGGGCGACCAGAAGTGTCGATAGGCGGCGTAGGCGCTCTTGGCCCGGGCAAGCCGGACTTTTCCCGTCGCGTCGACATATCCGTCCGGGAAGAAGCCCGACAACTGGTAGCGTCCGATCGCATTGCCCGCGTTGAAGTTGGCCCGAAAGTCATCGGTGTTGCCTACCGGAATGACCTCGGTGAGAGAGACCCCTTCGCCCCATTTCGCGTCGGCTGCCGTCGCGGAATCGATGCGGATATTGCGCGCCATGAGCGCCGCATTGAACGTACCGAGCGGGTTCTTCCACTTCAGGCGTCCGATGATATCGGGGTAGCGGTCGCGATCCGAGCGGAGAGGGGTCGCGGATCCCGCAGTCAGCGGTGCTCCCGAAACGGCAAACAGCGACTCGGGATTCTCCATCGAGGCAGACCACTCGCCCGCGGCGAACGGCTGCGTCCAGCGCACTTGGGCCTGGCGTATGAAGATCTCCCCGACCGGGCCGCCGAACTCCACCGTTTCCGCGTAGGTGTTCTCGTCGAAAAAGTTCGTCCAGTACTGGCCCGCGAGGAAATTGCCCAGGGTGCCGTAGGCGTGGCGGATGCGGAACCCGTTCGAGTTGGTGACGGACTCGTTGCCGTCCGCGCCGAAGAAGTCGCCCTCGATGAACGTGGTCATGTTTCCGTAGTCGGTAGGCGTGCTCGTCGCAAGGTTGAGCCGCGTCTGCCGGGCGTGCAGGGTGAGTTGGCCTCTCTTGTGGTCCGCCGGAGTTCCGGTGGGTCCGACCGGGATCGCGGTGTCGACCGTTTGCTGGTTTGCCACGGCGTCGACGCCCTGGGTAATGTCGCTGTATACGGCGTCGAACTTGACATACCCGCCAAGCTTGATCGAGGTGGTCGAGCCGGGAAGCCTGAACGAGCCCGGAATGTCGCCGCCGGTGACCACGCCGGTCGGCGCGGGTTTTCGCTGCGCGTCTTCGAGCTCGTTCACCTTGCGCCGCAGCGTCTCGGTTTGTTCCTTGAGGTCCGACAGCGTGTCGGCGCGCGCTGCGGCGTCCGCGCCCGTGAGCGATACGGCAAGCGCGAGTGCGCTCCATGCATGATGCTTCGATCCCAACGGTCTGGTGGTCATTTTCGAAATTCCTCCTTTTGTGGAAAATGCACACATCAGACCGACCGGTCGATCTGTTTTATTCCCAGACAGATCCCTCGGATAAATATTTATCTCGGGAATAAAAAAGGGCGCCGGATCACGGCGCCCTTTTGGGGGTGGCGCGGCGAAAAGCGGGTCAGATCAACGCGTCGTCACCCAGAGAGACGTAAACCTTCACGCCGTGGTCGAGGAAACCCGCCGGGGCGATCTCCGCCATATCGAACGGCCGAGGCTGGGATACGCCGTCGAAGTACCAGGTGAATTCGCGACCGTTCGAAACGAAGCGGATGACTTCGCCGTGTTTCACGTTGACCCATTTCGTCCCGCCGGCGATGTCGATGGTGCGCCCGGCAAGGGCCGTTACGATCGTGCGCTCGGCAGAGGCCGGCTGCACCGGCTCGCCCAGGAGGTCGGTACGCATCGTCGCGGCACCGGCGGACAGGCTCGCTGCGGAGAGCGTTACTGCGAAGAGGCTAGAGATGGCGAGTTTCATGTGGTTTCTCCTATCTAATGGTCGGGTTGAGGTGATAAATCGGCGCAGTCGAGATGAGTCACGCCGTACGTCTGATCTGCAAGACCGTGGCGCGCGCGGGTTTATTCCAGAATGGATATCTATCCTTTCTCCGCGAGATCCCGTGCATTGGGCCAGACATAGACTTTCAGGACCCGATCGAGAGCGCCGGCGGGCGCGATCTTGTTCAGGTCGAACGAGGAAGACATGCCTTTGAAGGTCCAGGCGAATTCCTGGCCGTTCGACAGGAACCTGACGACCTCGTCATGCTCCACGGTGATCCACTTCGTTTTGTTGTCGATGACGATGGTGCGCTGTGCGGCCGATGGTTGCGCGGCGTTGCCGAGCAAATCCGCCTCGGTCACTTTGGCGGTGGTGGTCAAGCTGGCTGCGGAAAGCATCAGCATGGCAAGGGTCGGAATGAGCCGTTTCATGTGAATCTCCATTTCGATAGTTGGAACGAAATAGCGGTCGGCGCGCCTGAATCGCGCCGCAAGCACGATGCAAGACCGGGCCCGGCGCAGGTTTATTCCTCGTACGCGGGGCTGTGTTTCTCCCGGCAGTCGTCCCGGCGGTGCACTTCGGCGATTAGAACGGCCGCTGGTTGACTGCTCGATCGGCCGTAGTATCCTATCTGGACTCGCTCCGCCGGCACGGCGGACCATCATTCGGGGAATGTTCATGGCATCTACGACCAAGCCCGTTGTAAGGATTGCTCCCAACAACCCGGTGTTCGACCTGCCGGTGATCGTCGGAATCGAGGAAGGGCTGTTCGAGAAGGCGGGACTGGACGTGAGCTTCTCGGCGACCTACGCCGACCGCGAGAGGGACAGCGCTGAGAAGCCGGTCCTCTCGCGCTTGAAGGAGCAGATGTTCGAGTGCGGCTCGGCCGACAGCTATAACGTCTGCGAATGGGCGAGCATCGATCGCCTCGAGCGCGGCAAGCGCGGCGGCAGCATCGCGGCCCTGCGCGCCGCGGTCGCCGCGCAGGCGATCCTGACCTTCGACGAAAAGCTGCAGACCCCGCGCGACCTCGCCGACGTTCCCGTGGTGGTGCAGGAGCTCACCGGCTCGCACTACACGACGCTGCAGATGCTGGAGAGCGCCGTGGGACGCGAGCACGTCAGGATCCAGAACGGCAGCCTGCCGTACAAGCGCTGGGAGGGTCTGAGAAACGGCGATTACCGCGCCGCGGCGGTGATGGAGCCTTTTATCAGCCTAGGATTGAAAGAAGGCGCGCATATCATCGCCGCCTCGTTCTATCGCGGCGGCGAGGTCGTGGCGGCCGACCTGACGGCCGAGGAGCGCAAGGCCTACTACGACGCCGAAAACCACGCGGTCGATCTCATCAACGGCGACTTCTACAAATACGCGCATCACGTCGCCGCGGCCGCGAAGGGTGCCTTGCAGCCGCGCGAGCTGCTGCGCGCCTTCGTCCACTACAAGCACGTCGACTACTACGATCCGGCGCTGTTCAACCGGGCCTATGACTGGATGAAGGCCC
>VBCJ01000130.1 GCA_005884335.1 Betaproteobacteria bacterium
TTCATCTACGATTTCCCGAAGTTTCTCGCCGAAGCCTTGATCAAGGTGGAGGACGACTTCTCCCGCACCTTTCTGATCGAGAATATCCGTATCGAAAAGGCGCACGCCGAGCATTGGCTATGGATGGGCGAGGGTTTCGGCTTGGACCGGCAGCGGATGCTGGACCTGGCGGAGGGCGGGACTCCTCCCTTGCGCGACGTGCAGTCGCTGACCGACTGGGTGTGGCGCGTGAACACCAAGGGGTCTCTTGCGGAAGCCGTGGCCGCGACGAGCTTTGCCATCGAAGGTGTTACGGGCGCTATCGCGAGAAAGGTTTGCGCGGGTTTCGAGTCCTACCGGGATCGACCCGGCGTGGACATGAATCCGAGGACGTACAAGTGGATACGCGAGCATTCTCACTATGATGACGAGCATCCGAAGTTCGCATTGGAAATTGTCAAGCACTACGCCATTACCCCGCGGATGCAACGACAGGTCATGTACGCGGCCAAGCGCAGTCTGGAGCTACTCCATCTGGCGCTGGTAACTTCGACGCAGACATCGCCCACCAAGGCAACGGCGGCAAGCTACCCGCGCGAGGCTGCATAGGCATACGACGCGGTACGGTAAAAGGGTGCATCCCGTCCTGGAAGGGCGGCAAGCTGCTGATTTCGACGCCGTGTAAGCACGTTGCCCGCCGGGTCGCCGGGCCATTCCTCTAAACAGGGCCCGGGCCGAGAGACCACGCGCGCCTGACGATCGCTTCGCAGGGCGAAGTCGAAGGAAGCGTCCCGAATGCGCGGCCCCAATCGCCCTCCAGCCGCGAAGCGCAGAAAGCATCGGCGGCTTCCGGCAGGGCGTGTTGTTCCATGAGACTCGCCTGGAGCGCGACCGCGATGGCTTCGACAATGCGGCGCGCCCGCAACTCTGCGCTTCCGGAGTTCTCGATCATTTGCGAGATCGCCGTCGCGCCGCGGCGCGAGCGCGCGCCGCCACGGCCGATCTCCGCGAGCAGCGCCTCGATGCTATCCGGCTCGCGCTCGACTGAGCGCAGCACGTCGAGACAAATGACGTTCCCCGAGCCCTCCCAAATCCCATTCAGCGGCGCCTCGCGGTGCAGGCGCGCGAGCGGCGCCTCCTCCACGTAACCGTTGCCCCCCAGGCATTCCATCGCCTCCACGACGAGCGGAGGCAGGCGTTTGCACAGCCAGTACTTTGCGATCGGTGTCATCAGGCGCATCAAACGCCGCTCGCGCTCGTCACCTTCCGAACGGTCGAAGGCCCGCGAGAGGCGAAACGCCAGCAGCGCCGCGGCCTCGGTCTCGAGGGAGAGATCGGCAAGCACGTTCTGCATCAGCGGCTGCTCGGCGAGCCGCCGTCCGAAGGCCTTGCGGTGCGCGGCGTGGTGGATCGCCTGATTGAGCGCCGCGCGCATCATCCCGGCGCAGGCGACCACGATATCAAAGCGCGTGAGGTGCGCCATCTCGATCAGCGTGGCGATGCCGCGCCCTTCCTCCCCAACGATACGCGCGCGGGTGCCGCGATACTCGATTTCGCACGAAGCGTTGGAGCGGTTGCCGCATTTGTCCTTCAGGCGCTCGATGAAAAAAGGATTGCGGGCGCCGTCGGCGAGCGAGCGCGGGACGAAAAAGCAGGCAAGCCCGGCCTCGGTACGCGCAAGGGTGAAAAAAGCATCGCTCATCGGAGCCGAGCAGAACCACTTGTGCCCGGAGAGCTCGTACTCGCCTCCGCCCAGGGGCACTGCTCGTGATGAATTGGCGCGAAGGTCCGAGCCGCCCTGCCTCTCGGTCATCGCCATGCCGATTGTGACGGCGCGTTTTTGTGCGAGGGGCAGCGGGCGCGGATCGTAGTCGCAGGCAAGGAGCTTTGGCTCCCACTCTAGAGCGAGCTTCGCGCTGTGCCGCAGTACCCGCACCGCGGCGAAGGACATGGTCACCGGGCAGGCGACGCCATTTTCGCCCTGGTTCCACAGATAGTTGAGCGCTGCGCGCCCGACCCATGCGCCTTCCCTCTTATCCGTCCAGGCGAGCGAGTGCAGCCCGGCGCCGAAAGCGAGCGCCATCAGCTCGTGGTATGCCGGGTGGTATTCGACCGCGTCGATACGATTGCCGAACCGGTCGTGGGTTCTCAGCTCGGGCGCGTAACGGTTCGCCTGCATGGCGAGTGTTTGCATCCGCTCGCTGCCGACGAGATCTCCCATGCGGCTTGCGCGCTCGGCGATCCAGCCACCGCCTTCGCGTTTCACCGCCTCCACGAGGATCCGGTCCCCCGACCAGGCGTTGTAGCCGACCAGGGGCGGCGGCTGGTTGGCGGACTCGGGCGCGACCTCGAGGCGAGGGTCGTTCACGATCTCAACCGAAGCGTATCGGCGACCCGAGTCAATGTGGAACGCTCCCCCACAACTGCTTCAACCTGGCGTCGCGCCCGCAGCCGGTCCGGTAGAACTTGTACCTCACCGGATTCTTGACGTAGAAATCCTGGTGATAGTCCTCGGCGGGCCAGAACTGTCCGGCCGGCACGACAGGCGTGACAATATCGTCCTTGAACGGTTTCGTCTTCGCGAGCATCCCTTTGGAAGCCTCGGCGAGGCGTTTCTGCTCTTCGGTGTGATAGAAGATCGCGGTGCGATACTGGCTGCCGATGTCGCAGAACTGCCGGTCTCGTACGGTAGGATCGACGTTTTGCCAGAACACTTCGAGGAGCCTTTCGTAGCTCACCTTCTTCGGATCGTAGACGACCTGCACGACCTCCGCGTGCCCCGTGGTACCCGAGGACACCTCTTCATAGCTGGGATTTTTCTTGGTCCCCCCCATGTAGCCGGAGGTCGTGGAGATGACACCCGGCAAGGCGTCGTAGGGCGGCTCCATGCACCAGAAGCAGCCGCCCGCAAATGTGGCTACTGCCTGCCCGGCAGCGGGTTGCTGGGCAGAACAGGCGAGAGCGTGGGCGACGAGGGTGGCGGCGAGCAGGCTTCGTAAGAGACTCATGTTCGATTCCTCCGAGGGTCGGTACGGTGCGCGCCGGGCTTGGCCGCAGACCGAATTCGGCATACTGTAAGGTGGTCGGCCTCGACCCGACAAAATAGCACGCTAACCGCAAAAAAAGGGAAAACGACATGACCGACGCAGGCAAGGAAATCGCCACTCTTGCCGGAGGCTGTTTCTGGTGCCTGGAGGCCGTATTCGACGACCTGAAGGGCGTGGATTCGGTCGAGTCCGGTTATATGGGCGGCAAGACGGCGAATCCCAGTTACGAGGAGGTCTGCTCGGGCGAAACGGGCCACGCCGAGGTGGCCCAACTCAGCTTCGACCCGAAGCAGGTGTCATTCAAGGAAATCTTGGAGGTGTTCTTCGTGATCCACGACCCGACCACGCTCAACCGCCAGGGAAATGATGTCGGGACGCAGTACCGTTCAGCGATCTTCTTCCATTCCGCCGAGCAGAAGGCAACGGCGGAGCAGGTCATTGCAAATATGAGCGCGGCCAAGATCTACGAAGATCCCATCGTCACCGAAGTCGTGCCGGCGTCCAAGTTCTACGTGGCGGAGGATTACCATCAGGAATACTTCCGGCGAAACCCCGCGCAGCCCTACTGCGCGTTCGTAGTCAGGCCGAAAGTCGCAAAATTCCGGAAGCACTTTCTGGAAAAACTGAAGAAATGACCTGCACCCGAATGTCTGCGGTTCAGTCCGGAGCACTGAGCTCCGGACCGACCGCAGCCCATTCGCAACCCGCTCAGGGCGTTGAGTTCATGGGAGCGACCAAGCTGCTACGGGGTTCGGGGCAGCTCCTGCCCCCGGCGCGACCGTAACGGACGGCACTTGAACCGCCGTCTCCGTCGTCGGCGCTGCCGGTTTCGCCGCAGCTTTCCCGGCCGACTTCCCAGCCCTGCGTTTCTCGACCGCGTTTCCTTCCGGCGGTCTGGCGGGTTTCCTTAGCGACTTCTCCTATCTACTTCTTCTTTTTCTTCGCTGCTTTCTTGGCTTTTCTTTTCTTCGCCATCACTAGCCTCCGTCAAAAGTTAAAGAAGGAAAGCACGAAGCCCGTCCATACTGCGACGGTCTATTCAGTCGCCGGAATAAGCCCCGTCGATCCGAATCCCTTCGCCTCTCGACACTGGGAGCGAGCGGCTTGGAAGAAAAATTTTCGTTCAATCTTTCGCGTTCACTGAAAAAATATTTCGGCAGCATTGCACATAATTAGGAAAGCAGCAAGAATTATTTCGCGGTAAAACAGCGCAAAACAAGCAGCAACCGTCGAGTTAGAGATGCAATCGATCGCGATCATCACAAGGAATCGACATGGACTTGTTACTCTGGCGCCACGCCGACGCTGAACGCGGCGGCCGCGACAAGGAACGCAGACTCACGGCGAAAGGCAGGAAGCAGGCGAGACGCATCGCTGCGTGGTTGCGGAAGAAACTGCCCTCGGAGGTGACCGTGCTGACGAGTCCGGCCCGCCGCGCGGTGGAAACCGCCAGCGCGCTGACCGACGGCTTCAAGACGAATCCTCAGCTGGATACCGACGCATCGGCAAGCGAAGTCCTGATAGCGGCGGGTTGGCCCGATGGTGCTGGCGCGGTCATCGTGGTGGGCCATCAGCCGACGCTCGGCCGCGCAGCGGCGCTGATTCTCACCGGCACTGAGTCGGACTGGAAGTTCAAGAAGAGCGCCATCTGGTGGTTTGAGCAAGATGAAGACGAGGAAGACGCAAGGGTGGCGCTGCGTGCGGTAGTTTCGCCGGCCTCCTTGTGAAGCGGCCCCGGATGCTCCGCTCTCTTGGCCTTTTGACGCCGACGTTGGCCTGAACTCCTTATATGCCCAACTAAGTCGTTGAAGTAAGGGCATAGTTTCGCTTATGTGAAGCGTCACCTAACTGTAATGTCGCCCCCGTAGCATGCAGAGCCGTGTTCCCACTCTTTGTCTGCTGATTGGAGGGTTGCCTGATGTGCTTGTCTGGATTTTTCGAACGCTTCGCGGTATTGCTGATTGCCGCAGGTTTAGGGAGTCACGCAGCGCTCGCCGTCGATATTACGGGCGCCGGCGCCACGTTTCGGACCTCGTGCTCCTCGACTGGATGCTTCCCGGCCCGCCGGGAGTGAACTTCGCGCGCCAGCTGCGCGCCGATCAGCGCACCAAGGATATCCCGATCATCATGCTGACCGCCCGCGCGCAGGAGCAGGATACCATCGCCGGCCTGGAGAGCGGCGCGGACGACTACGTCACCAAACCGTTCTCGCCGCGGGAACTTTTGGCGCGTATCAAAGCGGTGATGCGGCGCCGCGTTCCTCAGCTTACCGACGACGTCGTCGAGATCGCAGACCTCAAGCTCGACCCGGTCGCGCATCGCGTCAGCGCTGCCGGTGGCAACATCGACCTCGGTCCGACCGAGTTCAGGATGCTGCATTTCTTCATGACCCATCCGGAGCGCGTCTACAGCCGCGCCCAACTGCTCGACGAGGTCTGGGGCGATCACGTTTTTGTCGAGGAGCGGACCGTCGACGTTCACATACGCCGGCTGCGCCAGGCACTGGAACCCACCGAACATGATTCCCTGGTGGAGACGGTCCGCGGAACCGGTTATCGCTTCCGGCGCACGCTCGGATGACTGTCGCGTCAGGCGAGGGCCGGGTGCTCTTCTTTGTCGGAGCTGCGCAGTTCGAGTTTGACGCCGAGCGCTCGCCATTCCTCTGTCTCGTTTTCTAGCGCCCCCTCCGTCATGGGGTGCTCCTCGAGCCAGGCGCGCTGCAGGGTCAGCTGGAAACCGCTTTTCGAAGCCTTGCACGCGGGGGTGGGCAAGGCGAGATCGCGCCGGCTGAGATTGAACAGGGCGGCGAGCCTGAGCGAGAAGATGAGCGCCCAGTCGGCGCTGCGCTCGGGCAGATCTTCGATCTTGGTGAGCTTGCCGCGATGTGCGAGCACCAGTCGCGACAGGCGCGCCTGCTCCTTCTGGGAGAAGCCCGGCATGTCGGCCTGTGCCACGATGTAGGCCGAGTGCTTGTGATAACCGGCGTGGGCGATCGAGATGCCGATCTCGTGCAGGCTCGCCGCCCAGCGCAACATCGCCGTGTCGGCCTCGGAGGATTCCTCGTTCAAACTCGCATGGATGTTCTGCGCGAGCCGCCCCACCCGCTCCGCCTGCGCCGTATCGACCTGATAGCGTCGCATGAACTGGCGAACCGTCGCCTCGCGCATGTCGCGGTGGCGCACGCGTCCGAGCAGGTCATAGAGCACGCCCTGGCGCAGAGCACCGTCGGAAACCTCCAGATGCTCGATTCCGAATTCGACGAGCGCGGCGGACATGATGGCGAGGCCCCCGGAGATGATCGCCGCGCGGTCCTGGCGCAGTCCCGGCAGGTCGAGCTTGTCGATCTCTCCCGCCTTGATGAACAGGGCGCGGAGCTTGTCGAGCGCTGCCGCGGAGATTCCCTGCTCGCACAGATCGGATTCCCGCAGGATGGCCGCGAGCGACTTGGCGGTGCCCGAGGATGCCACGGCGTGTTTCCAGCCGGTGCGGCGGTAGGAGTCCACGATGCGTTGCAGCTCGTTCGCGGCCGCGAGCTCCGCCCGCTTGAAGCACGATTTCTCGAGACGGCCCTCCGGAAAGAACCTGAGGCTGTAGCTGACGCAGCCCATGGGAGTGCTTTCCATGAGCTCGGGCTCGAGCCCCGTGCCGATGATGAGCTCGGTCGAGCCGCCGCCTATGTCGATCACCAGGCGCCGCTCGGGCGAGGGCGCGAGGCTGTGCGCGACGCCGAGGTAGATCAGGCGCGCCTCCTCGCGGCCGAATATCACTTCGATGGGAAACCCGAGCGTCGCTTCCGCCTCGGAGAGGAAGGACTCGGCGTTTTTCGCGACGCGCAGCGCGCTCGTGCCCACGGCGCGTACCGCGGAGCGCGAAAAGCCGCGCAGCCGCTCGCCGAAGCGCGCGAGCGCTTCCAGCGCCCGCGATTTCGTCGCCTGGTCGATGCGCCGGTCGCGCGTGAGACCCGCACCGAGGCGCACCGGATCTCTCAAGCTGTCGAGCAGGTAGACCTGGTCGTCAACGACTCTGCCGATCTGCAGGTGGAAGCTGTTGGATCCCAGGTCGAGGGCGGCCAGAGTGTCCTGTTTCACGATTGTCGCGCGTGTTCAGCCCGATATGTGAAGCGACGGTATCATAATGCTGCTGTCGCGTTATTGCGATGTGCCGCGCTGTAACAATTCTGCCATACACCGTCCTTAGACTTCTCCATGCTCCAGAGAACCCGAATTCCCGCGGGCAAGATCAAGCCCCAATTCCTCGCGCGGGAGCTGGCCGTGCTGGCGTTCAACCAGCGGGTGCTCGCCCAAGCCGAGGACCGGCGGGTCCCGGCGCTGGAAAGGCTGCGCTTCCTGTGCATCTTGTCGAGCAACCTGGATGAGTTCTTCGAGATCCGCGTCGCCGAGCTGAAAGAGCGCATCAGGCTCGGCAACGAGATAGCGATTCCCGGAGAGACGCCTTCGGCGCAGGTATTCCCCCTGGTCAGCGAGCGCGCCCATGCGCTGGTTGCAGAGCAATATCGGCTGCTCAACAAGGAGATTTTTCCTGACCTCGCCGACGAGGGTGTGCGCTTCCTCGCGGAGCAGCACTGGACGCGGGAACAGCGCTCCTGGCTGCATCACTATTTCCTGAGGGAAATGATTCCGCTCTTGACGCCCATCGGACTGGATCCGTCACACCCTTTCCCGCGCGTGCTCAACAAGAGCCTGAATTTCGCAGTGCAACTGGAGGGCCGCGATGCTTTCGGGCGCAATTCCGGCACGGCGATCGTACAGGCGCCGCGCGCCTTGCCGCGAGTGATCCAGTTGCCGAAAGCCATCGCCGGCAAGGGCCACGTCTTCGTGCTGCTGACTTCGATCCTCCAGGCATTTGTGCAGGCGCTCTTTCAGGGCATGACCGTGCGGGGTTCGTATCCGTTCCGGGTCACGCGCAACAGCGACTTGTTTCTGGACGAGGAGGAGTTCAAGAACCTTCGCACCGCGCTCGCCGGGGAGCTCCCGCAGCGCCATTTCGGGGATTCGGTGCGGCTCGAAGTCGCGGACAACATGCCCGCGGAGCTCGAGCAGTTTCTTCTGGAGCAGTTCCAGCTCACCGCGGATGATCTGTACCGCGTCGACGGGCCCGTGAACCTCGTTCGCTTGATGCAGGTCCCCGATCTGGTCGACACGCCCGCGCTCAAGTTTCCCTCGTTCGTCCCGGGCGTCCCCAAAGCGCTGGAAAAAAGCCCCGATCTGTTCCGGGTCATCCGGAAAGGCGACGTCCTGCTGCACCATCCGTTCCAATCGTTCAACCCCGTGATCGACTTCCTGGAGCAGTCGGTCGACGATCCCAGCGTCGTCGCGATCAAGCAGACCGTGTACCGCACCGGAACCGACTCGGTTCTGATGAAATACCTGATCGACGCCGCGCAGCGCGGCAAGGAGGTCACGGTCGTCGTGGAGCTGCTCGCGCGCTTCGACGAGGA
The DNA here is from genome assembly GCA_005884335.1 of Betaproteobacteria bacterium. Classification (GTDB taxonomy): domain Bacteria; phylum Pseudomonadota; class Gammaproteobacteria; order Burkholderiales; family SG8-39; genus VBDM01. Next base: position 8,485 of record VBCJ01000130.1, read on the forward strand.
AGCGAACCTCAATTGGGCGGCGAAGCTCGAGGAGGTCGGGGCGCACGTGGTCTACGGCGTGGTCGGGTACAAGACACACGCCAAGATGTCGCTCGTGGTGCGCCGCGAAGAGGGCAGGCTGCGGCGCTACGCGCATGTTTCCACGGGCAACTATCACCCCCGCACGGCGAGGCTCTACACGGATTTCGGATTGCTGACGGCGGACGAGAAAATCTGCGAGGACGTCAACGAGGTTTTCAAGCAGCTCACCGGACTCGGACGCGCGCGCCGGCTCCACCACCTCTGGATCTCGCCGTTCTCGCTCCACGAGCGCGTCTTGGCGGCGATCAAGCGTGAAGCCAACCATGCGCGTGCCGGGAAGCCCGCGCACATCATCGCAAAAATGAACGCCTTGATCGAACCCAGGGTGATCGAGACGCTTTACCGGGCGTCGCAGGCCGGGGTGAAAATCGACCTGATCGTGCGCGGCGTATGCTCGCTGCGGCCCGGAATCCCGGGGCTGTCCGAGAACATACGCGTGCGCTCCATCATCGGACGGTTCCTCGAGCACTCGCGCATCTTCTACTTCCTCAACGGCGGAGAGGACAATCTCTACCTTTCCAGTGCCGACTGGATGGGACGCAATTTCTTCGGGCGCATCGAGTTGTGCTTCCCCGTCCTCGACCGCAAGGTCAAGGAGCGCGTCATCCAGGAAGGCCTCAAACCCTATTTGTCCGACAACAGCCAGGCTTGGGAAATGGACTCCGACGGCAACTACCAGAGAAGGAAGTCCCGCGGCCGGATACCGCGCTCGGCGCAGGAGCACCTGCTCGCGGTGCTCGCCGCAGACAAGTAAGCTGTCGGGAGGCACTCTCAATGCAGGAAAGTCCCTTCAAGGGCAAGACCGGGGTAGAGCGCTTGTGGAACGCGCTCGGCTATTCGCTCCAGGGCATGGCCTCCGCGTTTCGGCACGAAGATGCGTTCCGCCAGGAATGCCTGCTTGCCGCCCTGCTGATTCCGGCGGCCCTCCTCATCCCCATAGGCGGAACCGAGAGAGCGCTGATGATCGCGAGCGTCCTGCTGGTGCTGATCGTGGAGCTGCTCAATTCGGCGTTGGAGGCCGCGGTCGACAGGATTTCCCTGGAAAATCACCTCCTCGCAAAGCGGGCGAAGGACATCGGCAGCGCCGCGGTGTTCCTGAGCCTTATCAACGTCGCAGTGGTGTGGCTCTTGGTCCTCCTCGGATAACCATATATGAGCAGTATTCTGATCCGAACCGCGGTCATCGTTCTCCTCCTCGCAGTTCTCGGGTTAGGAACGGGCCTCCTCTTCGGGGCGGGCTGGGGATGGTCGCTCTTTTCGCTGGGACTCGCTGGCCTGCTCGTCCACCACGTTCGCCATCTCGGCCTGCTTCGCCAATGGGCCTCGCGCTCGCTCACCGAAACTGTCCCGGAGGGCACGGGCGCCTGGGAGGAAGTGTTCACGCTGCTGTACCGTCGGCAGCGCGCCGAGACCGCGCGGAACCGGCAGCTCGCGCACTCGCTCGCCCGCTCGCGTCAGGCCGGCCGGGCGCTTCCCTACGGCGTCGCGATCCTGGATGCGGAATACCGCATCGTCTGGTGCAACGACTCCTGCGAAGCGCATTTCGGCATCGACGCCGAAGCCGATGTCGGCCAGCCGATCACCAACCTCGTGCGTCAGCCGGAATTCGTCGGGTACGTCGCGGCCGGCGAGTTCTCCAAGCCCCTTCAGCTGACGACGACGCGGGACGGCCTCGTCCTCTCCGTCCAATTCGTTCCCTACGTCGACTCGCAGCGGCTGCTGCTTTCGCGCGACATCACGCAGGGCACGCGCCTGGAGACCATGCGCCGGGACTTCGTCGCGAACGTTTCGCACGAGCTGCGCACCCCGCTCACCGTGCTGGTGGGGTTCCTGGAAACGGTGCGGGAACTCAAGCTCGATCCGGAACGCTCGCGCGATTACCTGAACATCATGGCCGAGCAAAGCCGGCGCATGCAGCGCATCATCGACGACCTGCTGACGCTGTCCACGCTCGAATCGGCGCCGGAGCCGCCGCACGATGAGCACGTGGACATGGCGCTCCTCCTTTCACGGATTCACGGCGAAGCACAGGCGCTCTCGGCGGGCCGCCAACGCGTCACGCTCGACGCCGAGCCGGGGTTCGACCTGCTCGGCACCGAGTCCGAGATCGCCAGTGCCTTCGGCAACCTTGCGAGCAACGCCGTGCGCTATACCCCACCGGGGGGCGAGGTCCGCCTGATCTGGCGCGGCTCGCAGAACGGTGCCGAGTTCACGGTGGAAGACACCGGCGTCGGCATCGAAGCCGAGCACATCCCGCGGCTCACCGAGCGCTTCTACCGCGTAGACCGCGGCCGCTCGCGCGAAACCGGCGGCACGGGCCTGGGACTCGCCATCGTCAAGCACGCCCTGGCGCGGCACCAGGCGAGCCTGGAGATAGAAAGCACGCCTGGAAAGGGCAGCCGGTTCACCGCCAAGTTTCCCGCGCGCCGCGTGGTGCCGGCGCGGGCGCGCACTGAGACGATTTAGTCCGGTTGAACTCGCGGAGGCGGTGACCGGCTGAGCTAGGTTTCAACGCCCTCACGCAGAGCTTTTCCGGGCGTGCTGTCTTCCCAGCCACAGGCCGAGGAGAAGCCACAGGATCACGCCGGGGATCGCCGCGGCCGCAAGGCCGGTCAGGCCGAGCCCCAGGCTTTTCAGCGCGGCGTAGACCCAGCCGCTTGCGGCGTCGCCGCTCCGGAACACGACTGTGTCGATGAAGTTCTTCGACTTGTACTTCGCTTCGCGCGTGAGCACGGTGAAGAGCATCTCGCGCGCCGGCCGTGCGATGGCATAGTCGGCGGCGCGGCGCAGGATCTGGAACGCGATCAGTACGGCGAGCACCGGCGCGAGCCCGATGGCGACGAATTCGGCCAGCCCCAGCGCGGGCAGCAGGGCCAGCGCGGCGCCGACGCCGAGCTTTTCGACGAACTTCGCCACGACGAGAAGCTGGCCGAGCAGGGTGATGACGTTGACCGCGAGGTCCATCTGGGCGAAGAGCGCGGTGCGCTGCGCGGAGTCGTTGTAGGTCGCGGACACCATCCGGGCGAGCTCGAGGTAGGCGAAGCCGAAGAGCACCGTGTAGAGAAGCACGTACGCCACGATGCCGAGGAGGTAGGGCGAGCGCGGAATCTCGGCGATGCCCGACCAGGTCGTGCCGCCGATGGAGTCGCCGGGCTCGGCGGGGGTTCGGGTGCTGGCAGACGCGCCGCCCTGCCGGATGAGCGCATAGATGCAGACGACCGCAAGGCCGAGGAAGCCGCAGGACACCAGCAGCAAATTTGCCGTCCCGAACGGCGCAGCGAGCAATGCGGTGAGCGTCGGGCCCGCGAGCGCGCCGCAGCTGCCGCCGGCGGAAAGAAAGCCGAACAGGCGCGCGGCCTGCTCCGGCCGGAACAAGTCGACCATGAGACTCCAGAAGAGCGATACCGCGAACAAATTGAAAACGCTCACCCAGACGAAGTACGCGCGCGCCACCGCAGGCGGGGCCACGCCGCCTGCGAACAGGGCGTAGAAGACGAGCACGTTGGCGATGAAGAAAAGATAGGTCCAGGGAACGAGGCGCCGGCGCGGCAGACGCGCTGCCGCCCAACCGAAAAGAGGCGCCGCTGCGAGCATGGCCGCGAAGGTCGCCGAAAAGAGCCAGGGAAGGTTTTCAACCCCGCCCTGCACGCCCATCTCGTCGCGAAGCGGCCGCAGGACGTAGTAGCCGCACAGCACGAAGAAGAAGCAGGCGAACGACCACAGCGACGCGGCGACCTCGCCCCGGTCGACCCGGACGATGCGGTTCAGCGCGGCGTACGCGAAATCCAGCGGCGGCTCGACGATTGATCGTTCGGCTCCATCGTATCAAATGGCTCGCCCGGGAAGGCGGCCGGAGGCGGCGGTAAAAAGTCACACTTTTCTTGGCATCGGTCTTGCTCCTAGTGGGGTGCACGGAGAACGGATAGCGGATGTTGGAGTGGACCGGCCATCAAGAGCGATCTTGTCGCCCCGCCAACGCCCCCGAGGAACAACCGACAGGAGAAGGAGACCGAAATGAGCACACGCAAAGTTCTGACACTGGCTTCGATGGTCGCGATGCTGTTTTCGCCGGCTGTGTTCAGCGCCGACGCAACGTACGACGCAATGGACAATTCCTTCCAGGTGCTGGGCGAATCGCTGGACAGCGGCCTCGGCGATCTGTCGCCGAGCTATACGGCGGCCGAATTCCAACGCCTCCGGGTTGCCGGCGAATCGCTGGACAGCGGCCTGGGCGATCTGTCGCCGAGCTATGCGGCGGCCGAATTCCAACGCTACCGGGTTGCCGGCGAATCGCTGGACAGCGGCCTGGGCGATCTGCCGCCGAGCTACACAGCCGCGGAATTCCAAAAAAAGCAGCTCGTAGCCGTGCGCTGATCGAACAAATCTAAGTCTCCTCCGGGCCGGGCGGCGCTTCCAAACCGCCGCCCTCCCACCGATACGGCTGGTGGCCCTTCAGGGCGCCAGCCGTTCGATTTTCCAGACGCCTCCCGCCCTGCGATAACACAGCCGGTCGTGCAAGCGGTCCTTGCGCCCCTGCCAGAATTCGAACCGTTCGGGCGCGAGACGATAGCCGCCCCAGTGCGCCGGGCGGGGCGGCGAGTCGCGAAAGCGCTTGGACGCTTCTTCAAGCCGTATTTCGAGCGCCTCCCGGCTCGCCACGGGTTCGCTTTGCGGCGAGATGGTCGCCGAGAGCCGGCTCCCCAGGGGCCGGCTGGCGAAATACTCGTCGGATTCCGCCGCCGACACCCGCGCAACGCGGCCTTCGATGCCCACCTGGCGCTCCAGCTCCGTCCAGCAGAAAAGCAGCATCGCCTGCGGGTTTTCCTCGAGCTCGCGGCCCTTGCGGCTGCGGTAGTGCGTGTAGAAGACGAAGCCGAGCGCGTCGAAGCCCTTCAGCAGCACGGCGCGAGCTGAAGGACGCCCCTTTTTCGTCGCGGTCGCGAGCGTCATCGCATTGGGCAAGGCGATACCGGACTGCAGGGCCTCGTCGAACCAGTCGCCGAACTGCGCGAGCGGATCCGCGAGGAGATCCTTTTCATGCAGACCGGCGCGCATGTATTCCTGACGCAGGGCGGCGAGATCCATTGCGGGAATTCTACGACCTACTTGCGGCGGCGCGCATACAAGCCGCCGAGGGAGAGCAGGACCGCCGTCGCCCAGAACACGGGGAGCATGCCCAGCGCCGTGCCGAGCGCGCCGAACAGGAGCGGCATCGCGATCTGGCTCATGTTGACGAGGCTCATGCGCACGCCTATCGCTTCGCCGACCCGGC
>VBCJ01000039.1 GCA_005884335.1 Betaproteobacteria bacterium
TTGCATTGTCCTTCGGCGCCGGGAAGCGCTCGCCCTTGGAGCTCGTGGCAGCTGTAGCACCCCAACTTGGCGAAGATTTGACGGCCCTTCGCGGGATCGCGCTTCGGCCACGAGAACTTCCAGCCTTCCGGCGTTCCGTGGTGCTGGTGTGCGGGGGTCGCCGGCGTCGGGGCGGGCGAGCGCGACTTCGGCGCCTGCTGGCCGGTCGCCAGGATGGGCGCCGAAAGCAAAACGCCGGCAGCAACCATCGGAGCCCAGCGAAGATAACGCACTGTCATCGCTCGAGCACGACCTTCACGATGTCGGCGACTTCCTTGTCGCCCTCGTGCTTCGTGGCGATGCTGACGAGCCAGCCGGCCTTGAGGTCGGTCAGGGGAACGGTCTGCTCCACGAATCCGGGCTTCGCCGGGTCGGTCGAGCGCGCGAACTTTACCACCCTGGCCCCCGGCTTCAGGTAGACGATCACCTGCCGGGTCTTGCCCTTCGCGGTCGACTCGATCGTCACCGTTTGCGCGACGGTATCGACGCCCTTCACCGCGCCCGAGATCGGAGCTTCATCGGCGAGAGCGACGCTCCATCCCAGCAAGGCGGTGAGCAGCACGCTGATCATGCGAATCACGGCGTTCCTCCCTGGCTCAGTGACAGCACGTAGAAGACCAGGTCCCACGCCTGCTCGGGTTCCAGCGCGTCGGCGTAAGACGGCATCGGCGTGCCGGCGAAACCGGTCATGAGCGTGCGATAGACGTCCTCCGGCCGGCGGCCGTTCTTGAAGCGTCGGGGCCGGGTGAGGTCGGTGGCCTGAATCGGGAGCTGCTGGTTGTCCTTCAGCTCGGGCGCCGACTTGCCGTCGCCACGACCGCGGTCGCCGTGGCAGGTCAGGCACTCGGCGTCCGCATACAACTGCTTGCCCCGCGCGACCCGCTCGGGCGTCACGCGCGGCCGCGGCGGGATCTCGACCGTCCTGATCTCGGCGCGCTCCCAGAAGGCCTTGTTGAGACTCTTGACGTACTCCACCAGTTCGAGCCGCTGCTCTTCGGGCATGTGGCGGAAGCTCGGCATGATGCGATAGCCGCTCAGGCCGATCGTGAACGGGCCGCCGCTGCTGCGGATTCCTTCGCTGATCGTCCGGACGAGATCGCCCGTGGTCGGCAGCTGTCCGGACGGCGTGGAGCGAAACTTGAAGAGGCTCGACGTCAGGTCCCTCGGCTGCGGCGCTCGCCGGGGCGACAACGTGGCTCCAACGGAGCCGTCGCCCTTGCCCTGGGCGCCGTGACAACCGACGCAGGACATCCTGTAGATGTCGTGCCCCATCGCGACGCTCTCGGGATGCTCCCACGGCACGTGTGGGCCCTGGTGACCCGTGAACGTGTGCTGGTACGCCATCACGGCCCATCGGTCCTCGACCGACAGCGTGCCCTTCCAGGGCGGCATCGCCGAGCCTTTGCTCTTGAATGGTTCGACCTGCCCGCCTTCGCTGATCCGCCAGAACCAGTAGTTGTCGCGCATCTCCGCCACGCCGGCCCTGTCCCGAAAGCTCGAGGGCTTGAGCGGCAACGCGAGGCCCGCCGGGCCCTTCCCATCGCCGGCATCGCCGTGGCAGACGGCGCACGTCGTCGTGTAGATCTCCTTGCCGCGCGCGATCATCTTCGGATCCGTCCACACGCTCGGCGGCACGTGCCGATCGGCGTATTCCAGCGGTGCGGGGACGTGGGCGTGGCCCCCCTCGTCCTCGTGCTTCTCACCGTTCGGATCCGCGCGCGTCACCGTCGGATCGACGACCCAGACGCCGAGCGCCAGCGCCGCCATCACGACGGCCGCGCCCCACCGCAACATCATTCTTCTCATCGGCGACACCCCCTCAGAAATCCCAGTCGATTCCGACGAACAGCTGGTTGCGCCAGCTCCTGAGCGGGTTGTCCTCGTGGAACTTGCGCAGATTGACGCTGTCGCGGACGAAGAAGGCGATGTTCTGCCACGGGTAATACCGGATCTGCGCCGTGAGCACCGTGCCGTCGAGCTTCTCGTCCTTCAAGCCGCCGGCCCACAGCTGGTCGAAGCGGCTGGAGACCAGCACGTTCTCGTGGACGAGGTAATCGGCTTGCACCGTCAGTCCCATCGCCGTGCGGTCGAATTCGCCGCGCAGCTCGCTCGGTAAGCCATACATTCGGTCCCAGATGAGCGCACCGTAGACGTCGAGACCTTTCCAGCGTGCGTTGGCGGCGACCCCGTAGCGCAACCGATCGAGACGCTGCCCGCCGGCCCGTTCGTGGTCGGCCGAATCCGGCGCGCGCACGACGCCGAAGCCCCAGTTGAAGAGCGCCGAGACGTTGAACGTCAGCTCCTTGCGGTCGAGGATGTCGTATCGCACCATCCCGTATGTATTGAATCCCTCGTTCTCGCGAAGGAATCCAACCTCGCCGAGGATGACGTCGTTGAACATCGCGTGGAAGTCCGCGCCAGGCGCTCCCGTCGTGTTGTACATGACCTGGTCGGTGACGAGTTGCGGTTCGTGCTCTCGCCGATCCTTGAACACTCCGAAGAACTTCGAGGCAAAGGCGTACGGGACGATGGGCAGACGGTGAACTTTGGACTTGTTCTCACCTTCCTCTTTCTCGAACTCGAGCTCGGTATCCAGGATGAGCTGGCGGTTCGTGGCATACGAGAAGTTCGTGTTCGGGTCGATCTTCCCCGCCATGAGCATCGGGCCGTGCATCGTGAAGCCGCCATGCCGGCCCACCATCGCCTGGCCGCCCATTTCCATGGTCGGAGCCCCGAGCGCGCCGAGAACTCCACCCAGGTTCGCCATGAAGAACGCTTCCTTGCCCAGGCCGAACTTGTGGCCCCGGTTGAAGTACCCACGATCGCGGTCGAACTCGGTCGCGTTCGGCTCGTACTCGAACTCCACGAAGAAGCTGAAGTTCGGGGTGATAGCTCGGGAGACGAAGAGCTCGACCTCGTCGGGTGGCTCGAACTTCACCTCGGTCTCTCGCGGAGACTCGCTGTACTCGAACAGGCCGCCCGAGACACGAAGGGCGAGGCCGTCGATCACCGTCTTGAGAGTCCCGTCGTCCTTCAGGCTTCCGACGAGGCCGTCGGGGCGCGACGCGCTCGGGATCTGGAAACCCATCATGTGGAACTGCTCGCCGAACCGGTTGAGGCGCGGAGGCCGCGTGTGGCAGGCGTTGCACTGCATGTCGTACTGGCGCGCGAACGCGGGGATCGCGTCGACGGGTCGTGCATCGACGTATGCCAACAGCATTCCTGCGAGAACGGTCGCGAAGAACGCACGCCGGAACATGCCCTTTCCCTTTCGCTGGAAGACACGGAGACACGCCGAGCCGCGCGACGCGGCAGCGGACAGCGAAGCGGAGGGCTAGCTCAGATCAGGAGAGCGGCGTGCAGCAGAAAGAGCGGCGGAGACTCGGCGGGCGGCCGATCCACGACCGGCATGAGGCGCTCGCGGCCGAGGGCTGCCCACGAATCGAGCGGCCGCTGGACGAGCAGCGAGACCGGCGAGGGCAGCGCGTTCGAGGCGTTGACGATGGCCTCACACGAGGCGGCGTGAAGAGACTCGCTCGAGTCGTGCGGGTCGGTGGCGTCGTGCTCATCTACCGGGGGCACGGCCATCGCGACGTGAGCGTGCGCGGGAAGCGCACAGACATGGCTCAGGACCGCAAAGACAGCTGTTGCGACGAAGAGCAACCGCAACATCGGCCTGGTCACGACGGCAGAGTACACG
>VBCJ01000131.1 GCA_005884335.1 Betaproteobacteria bacterium
TTCACGCCGGGCACCGGCATGGACATGATTGCGCGCAGCGTCGGACCGAAGCTCTCCGAGCGCCTGGGACAGCCCATCGTCATCGAGAACAAGCCCGGGGCGAGCGGGAACATCGGCGCCGAGATGGTCGCGCGCTCCGCGCCGGACGGGCACACGGTGATGATCACGGCGAACACCATGCTGATCGCGGCCACCCTGTACCGCAACGTTCCCTACGACCCGCTCACCGACTTCTCGCCCATCTCGCTCGCCGCCTGGGGAACCCTGCTTCTCACCGCCAATCCCAAGGCGAACATCAATTCGGTCGCCGATCTGATCGCGCAGGCGAAGGCGAACTCGGGCAAGCTCACTTACGCCTCTCCGGGCGTGGGCACGCCGCATCACATGTCGATGGAGCTGTTCAAGGACCTGACCGGAACGAACCTGTTGCACGTGCCCTACAAGGGCAGCGCCGGCGCGCTCACCGACCTCCTCTCCGGGGAGGTCAACGTCGGTTTCGTCCCGATCCACGTCGCCATGCCTCACGTCAAGGCCGGCAGGCTCAAGGCGCTCGCGGTGGGCAGCGCGAAACGCCACCCGAACGCAGCGGATGTCCCCAGCCTGCAGGAGTCGGGGGTAAGGGGCGCGGACGTGGATATGTGGTACGCGTTCATGGCGCCCAAGGGCACGCCCGCCCCGGTCGTCGCCAAGCTCGACTCCGAGCTGCGCGCCATCCTCTCGCTTCCGGAAATCAGGGCGAACTTCGAGAAGCAGGGCCTGGACGCGGCGTCTTCCTCCCCCGAGGAGCTGAGCGCTCTGATGCGGCGCGATCACGCGCGCTGGGCGGCGGTCATCCGGAAGAACAACATCACCGCCGATTAGCCCGGCGGTTCGGATCGACGGGGAGAGGGGATGGCGCGAGAGCGGATTCTCACGACGCATGCGGGGGCTCTGCCGCGGTCCCTGGAGCTGCGCGAAATGATCTTTGCCCGCGCGGAAGGCAGGCCCTACGACAAGGACGCGCTCGCTTCGAAGCTGCGCGACGAAGTCGCCGGCGTGGTGCGCAAGCAGCTCGACTGCGGCGTCGACAGCGTCAACGACGGCGAGCTCGGCAAGACCAACTTCACCAATTACGTTCGCGAGCGCCTCGCCGGCTTCGAGATGCGCGACTACCGGCCGGGCGTGGATCCGGCGCCGCTCGACATCACCGCCCGCGACGCGAAGGATTTCCCCCGGTACTTCGCGGGCGGCAGGGGCGCGCTCACCGGCGCCGCGCAGCGCCGGCAGCTCGCGGTCTGCGTTGCGCCGCTCGAGTACGTGGGCCAGACCGCGCTCGAGGAGGATTTCGGGAATTTCAGGACGGCGCTGAAAGACGCGAAGGCCGCGGAGGCTTTTCTTCCCGCGAATACGCCGGGCACGATCGAGCATTGGCTGCGGAACGAGCACTACCCGAGCGAAGAGGCCTTCGTCGAGGCCATCGCCGAGGCGATGCGGGAGGAGTACAAGGCGATCGTCGACGCCGGGTTCCTCTTGCAGATCGATGACCCGGATCTCCCCGACGGCTGGCAGATGTATCCCGACATGAGCGTGCGCGAGTACCGCAAGTACGCGACGCTGCGCGTGGACGCGATCAACCACGCGCTGCGCGGCATTCCGCGGGAGAAAGTGCGGCTGCACGTCTGCTGGGGGAGTTTCCACGGCCCGCACAGGAGCGACATCCCGCTCGAGGACATCGTCGACATCATCTTCCGCGTGCGCGCCTCGAGCTACTCGATCGAGGCATCGAACCCGGTGCACGAGCACGAATGGCGCGTGTTCGAAGACGTGAAGCCGCCCGAGGGTGCGGTGCTCATTCCCGGCGTCGTCGGCCACTGCTGCGATTTCATCGAGCACCCGGAGCTCGTTGCCGAGCGGCTGCTCCGCTATGCGAAGCTCCTCGGCCGCGAGAACGTCATGGGCGGGACCGACTGCGGCCTCGGGCCGCGGGTGGGAAGCCCGGAGATCGCGTGGGCGAAACTCGAGGCGCTCGCGCAAGGCGCGCGCCTGGCGAGCAGGCGATTGTGGATGCGCTCGGCGAAACCTTCGAGGAAGCGCGCAGTGGTACGAAAAAAGCAGGCGCGAAAGAAGAAGGCTAAACGGGGCTAGTCGGCCTTGATGTTGGCAGCCTTCGCCACCGCCGTCCACTTGGCGATGTCCCTTGCGATGATCCCGCGGAATTCCTCGGGTGTATTGCCCGAGGGAACGATCGCCATCTGATCCAGCCGCTCCTTGATCTCGGGGAGCTTCACCACGCGCGCCAATTCCTGCTGCAGCCGCTTCACGATCGCGCTCGGCGTGGCTGCGGGTGCGAGAAACCCCGTGAAGAGGCGGATTTCGACGTCCGGAACGCCGGCCTCGGTAAGTGTCGGCACGTCCGGCATGCTCGGGTCGCGCGAGGCCGAAGTCACGGCGAGCCCTCGCACCTTGCCGCCTTTCAGCGGGCCGATCGCAGGAGGCGGGTCCATGATGGTCATGGTCACCTGCCCCGACATCACCGCTCCGACCGATTCGCCGCTGCTCTTGTAGGGAATGTGGACGAACTTCGTCCCCGTTTTCTGATTGAAGAGCTCGGCCGCGAGCTGGAAGGGCGCGGCGCTCGCCGCGTAGTTCACCTTGTCCGGCCGCGCCTTGGCGTAGGCGATCAGCTCCTTCACCGAATTCGCCGGGAGCGACGCGCTCACCACCAGGATCAGCGGAAAATCCCCGATCATCGAGATCGGAGCGAAATCCTTGAGCGGCGCATAGGGAAGCTTCGAATAGATCGCCGGGTTCATGGTCATGGGGCCGCTCGGCCCCATGAGCAGCGTATAGCCGTCGGGCGCGGACTTGGCGACGTATTCGCAGGAGATGATCCCTTGCGCGCCGGGCTTGTTCTCGATGATCACCGGCTGCCCCAGGCCCTCGGACATCTTCGGCGCCACCACGCGCACGATGATGTCGTTGCCGCCGCCGGCGGCGTAGCCGACGATGATGTGGACGGGCTTGTTCGGGAAGTCCTGCTGCGCGTGGGCCGTCGCGGCCATGGATGAGGCGGCGGCGAGGCACGCGAGCCGCGCGGCGAGTCGTGATCTCATGTTTCCTCCTGCGCGTAGATTGCCACGTCGCGGTGCGGGGCTTCAACTCCTTTCGCGGCGCCGCGGCGGCGAGGAAGCACCGGGATTGCGCGGGCGGGCCGCCCTCGATAGAGTTGTGCAATGGGGAGGCTCATCAGCGTACTCGCGGTCGTTCTCACCTGCGCCGCGATCGCGCTGTCCGCGGATCTGTTCCGGATGGCGGGACTCTCGCTCTACACCGAGCAGGTTCTGGCCGGCCTGCTCGCGATCGCCACGCCCCTGGTGTTCCTGCATGTGTCGGTCCGCGGCGAGCGAGGGCGGACCGGCAACGTACCCTGGTACGACCTCGCCGCGGCGGTCATCGGCTTCGCCGCGTCGGCTTACCTGGCGATTCGTTATGCGAGCCTCTCCGAGCTCACCTCGAAGCAACCCTGGGACGGACTTCTCGCCGCCGGCGCGCTGATCGTGCTTTTCCTCGAAGGGCTGCGCCGCACTTCCGGCCCGGCGCTTTTCTACACCACCCTCGCTTTCATCGCGCTCGCGATGTTCGGGGGAGCCCTGCCCGGGGAGTTCGCCGCGCGCTCGATACCGCTGCCGCGCCTGGCTTATTACCTGGTGTGGGATTCGAGCGCGATTCTCGGCATCGCGATCAAGATCATCGCGACCGTCGTGGTGGTATACGTTTTTTTCGGCCAGGTGCTCCTCAAGGCGGGCGGCTCGACCTTTTTCACCGGGATCGCGATGGCGCTGATGGGGAAGTACCGCGGCGGGCCGGCCAAGATCGCCATCGTGGGCTCGTCCTTGTTCGGATCGATCTCCGGCAACATCGTCTCGAACGTCATGACGGTGGGCACGGTGACGATCGGCCTTCATCATGGCCGAGTTTCTCCAGGTGCCTTTCTACGAAGTCGCCTTGGCCGCGGTCATACCCGCCCTCCTTTTTTATGTCGCGCTCTTCATCCAGGTGGACCTTGAGGCGGCGCGCAGCAAGATCTTGCCGATGCCCAAGGAGGAGATTCCGCGGCTCGGCCAGGTTCTCAGGGAGGGCTGGTATTTCCTGCTGCCGCTCGCGGCGCTGGTCTACGCCCTGTTCGGACTGAACTACGAACCGGAGATGGCTGGGCTGGTGGCGACCGCGATCGTGCTCGTTCTCGGGGTTGTCTTTCCGTTCCAGGGCAAGCGCATCGGATTTCGCGATCTCTATGCGATGCTGCGCGACGCGGGAACCTCGGTGCTCGATCTTTTCATGCTCGGCGCGGCGGCCGGGATCATGATCGGCGCGCTCAACTACTCGGGAGTGGGATTCACGCTCACGCTCGTGCTGATTCTTCTCGCGGGCGGAAGCCTCGTCGCGCTGCTCGTGCTCTCTGCGATCGCCAACATCATCCTGGGACTGGGGCTGCCGACCGTGGGCGTCTACATCGTGCTCGCGACGCTGGTGGCCCCGGCGCTCGTCAAGATGGGCATAGCCCCGATGGCGGCGCACATGTTCATCATGTACTACGGGTGCCTGTCGATGATCTCGCCGCCCGTGGCGATCGCCGCTTTCGTCGCGGCGAATCTCGCGGGCGCGGATCCGAACCGCACCGGCTGGGTGGCGATGGCCTTCGGCTGGACGCTGTTCGTGATTCCTTTCCTCTTCGTGTTCTCGGGCACGCTGCTGCTGAAAGGCGATCCGCTGTCGATCGCCGTCGATTTGTCACTCGCCGTCGCGGGGGTCTGGTTCATTTCCGCCGCGATGATGGGGTACGCCGCGCGTCCTCTGAGGTTCGCAGCCCGAATCTGCCACGGCGTCACGGGCCTGTGCCTATTCATGCCGGCGAACGCCCTCGGCGCCGGACGCTGGATCAACGCGGCGGGAGTCGGCCTGGCCGTCGCGATGTTCGTCCGGGAGAAGGCCGTGCACCGGCGGGCTGTCGCAGCCGAGGGATGATTCGGGACGACGGGAGATCTCGTGCGCAAAGCCAATGGCGTCAAGATCGTTCGTCTGGTCAAGCGACGGGCGGACCTGACGCTCGCGCAATTCAAGGATTACTGGCTCACTCGGCACGCCCTCCACGAGCGGCGCGCAATCGAAACGACGCCCCTGCAAAAGGTCGTGGCGAGCATCGCCACCGGCGAGGTCGCGCTGGGCGGGACGGTGCCGCCGTTCGACGGCATGGTGGCGCTTCACTTCGGGAGCCTCGAGGACGCCCGCGCGGCCATGTCGGGGCCGGGGACCGCGGCGATGCGCGAGGACGCGAAGAACTTCGTCGATCCAAGGTCTTCGCCGCAGATCTTCGCCGATGAGTATCTCGTGTCCGAAAAGGAGGACGCCTCGGGGACGATCCGGAGATCGGGGCAGCTGAAAACCATCCGGACCATGAGCAGGCGCCGCGACTTGACTCACGCGCAGTTCAAGGATTACTGGCTGAACCAGCACTCGAGGCTGGAACGCGAGGTGATCGAGACGACAAGCATGCAGCGCATCGTCGCGAGCTTCGCGCTGCCCGAGAACACGGTGGCTCCGGAATTCGACGGCCTTGCGGAGCTCTACTTCGCGAAGGTCGAGGATATCCGCGCGATGTTCGCGGGACCCGTTCCCGCGATGATGCGCAAGGACGAGGAGAACTTCGTGCAGATGAACGCCCCCGCGGTGCGGCTGGTGGCGGAGGAGTACGTGATCGGGGAGAAAGGACAGACAGCATGATCCAGGAAAAAGACGTGCAAGTCCCGGTGCGGGACGGCGTGAAGATCGGCGTGCGCATCTACCGGCCGGAGGGTAGCGGGCCGTTCCCAGCGCTCTTCGCGGCCTCGCCCTACCGCTACGACAACAACGAGCTGCCGCCGCGGCCGATGTTCCTGTGGCGCGAGACCGGTCCGATCGAATGGTACGTCGAGCAGGGCTACGCCTACGTGCACGCCGACGTTCGCGGCACCGGCATCTCGGGCGGCGAGTTCGGCTTCCTCTCCCGCGCGGAGCAGCAGGATCTCTACGACGTCATCGAATGGATCGCGAAACAGAAATGGTCGAGCGGCAAGGTCGCGGGCATCGGGCAGTCGTATTACTGCATGTCGCAGTGGTTCATGGGCGTACAGAACCCGCCCCACCTGGCGTGCCTCGCACCCTATGACGGGATGAACGACCCCTACCGCTACCTCGCGTTCCGCGGCGGGATCGAGAGCAACTTCCCTCTGTACTGGTTCAACGCGAGCGTGCGCGTGCCGAACCTGTACCCGGCGAACGGCGACCACCCGCGCATCCTGGAGAAGGACTTCTACCTCGACGTGCAGCACCATCCGAATTACGACGAGTACTGGAAGGAGCGCGCCGCCGCCGAGAACCTGGAGAGAATCAAGGTGCCGGTTTTTTCCATCGGCGTGTGGGCCAAGATGGAGCTGCACCTGGCAGGGAATATCCTGGGCTACCACAAAGTGTCGGGGCCGAAGAAGCTCTTCATCACCGGCACGGCGACCGCGGTCACTTCGCAGGTGGACTTCAACAACGCCGAGTTTCACAAGAAGCACCTGCTGCCCTTCTACGACAAGCACTTGAAGGGCGAGAAGACGAGCTACGACCAGCGTCCCAGCGTCGAATACGCCGTGAAAAACACGGGCGTCACGCGCTCCTTCGATTCCTGGCCCCCGGCGGGCACGCGAAAAGCGCGGTTCTATCTCGGCAAGGGGCCGACGGGAAGCGTCGCTTCGCTCAACGACGGATCGTTGCAAAGCGCGCCGCCCTCGGCGGACGGAGGGAGCACGACTTACGCCTATCCGCACGCGCGTTGGGTGCTGGGGGTGGTCGCGGTCGGGCCGCAGGGCCCCGATCCCGCGGCGGCGGTGCTCACGTTCACCAGCGCGCCGCTAGCCGCAGACATGGAAATCGCCGGCCACGGCAAGGCGATCCTGCACGCCTCCTCCACGCGCAACGACATGGATTTCCACGTCAAGCTCTCCGAGCAGTTTCCTCAGGCGCCCCAGGAACGCGCGAAAGGAGTGCAGCCGCGCTACGCGATCGTGACCAAAGGCTGGCTGCGGGCCTCGCACGGGTTGGAACGCGATGCCTCGCGCAGCACCGACGACATTCCGCATTACACCCACGCGAGCCCGAAGCCGCTCACCCCCGGCAAGGTCTATGCGCTCGAGATTCCCCTGATGGCGATCGCTTGGCGCTTCCAGAAGGGCAGCCGCATCCGCGTCGAGATCGCCTGCGGAGATTCACCCATCACGGATGGCCTGTTCTTCCACGTCTATCGCCCCGACAAGATCGGCAGCGACACGATTCACCACGACGCCGGCCGTCCGTCGCAGCTGATTTTGCCGGTGCTGGAGGTGAATTAGCGCGGTGTCACTTCGCCAGGCCGATTTCCCTGTAGTACTTCATCGCACCGGCGTGCAGCGGCACGCCTTCCAGTACTTTCGCCATGTTCTGCGGCTGAAAGAGCGCGAAAGGAGGGAAGGTCGCGACGAGGTCCTCCTTGCCGTCGTGCAGGGTCTTCGCCACCCTATAGACGACGTCGTCGGACACTTTGGCGTTGGTGATCAGCACCATGTCGAACGCGATCAGGTTGGTCGGCTTGGTGATTCCATCGAGCGCGGGACTCGGCGCGACCTGCACCACGTAGGCACCCGGCAGCAGCGCCTGCGTGCGCTTTATCGCGTCGGGCGAAGTGCCGACTTCGAGGACGCGCAGTCCACCGACGCTCGCGTTCGCCTGCTTGATCGCCGCGGAGCCCAGGGCGAAGAACAGCACGTCGACTTTGCCGCTCATGAAATCCTCCGCCTGCCGAACCACGTTCGGCGCCGGGACCTTCACCACGTCGCCGTAGCCGAGCCCCATGTTCGCGAGGTGCGCCTCGATGATCCGCGCGATCGTCTTCTGCGCGTTGAACTCGCTGGAGACGCGCTTGCCTTTGAGATCGGTGATCGAATTGATCCTGGAGTCGGCGCGCACGTGCATGGCGACCCGGTACGGAATGAGCGAGCCGACGTAGCGCATCGCCGCTTGTCTGCCCCGGCCCTCGTATTCGCCGGTGCCGGTCGAATAGAACGTCGCGTCGAACGAGTTCGACACGTTGAAATCCGCCGAGCCGCTTTCCACTTCCTCGAATCCCGTGCTTGCCTGTGCCTGGACGATGGCCCGGAGTTTCGCCTTCTCGACGAGCACTTTGGCGATCGCCTGCCCGGCGGAGTTGGAGAAGGACCCGGCCGGGGTGGTGACGATGCCGATCGTCTGGGCGCCTGCCGTGCCCGACAGCAACGGCGCACATAGGGCCACGACGCGCAGCGATTTCATGATCGATCCCTCCTCGCAGGTCGGCGGGCTAGGCCGCCATTTCTTTTGCGGCGGCTTTCTCTTCCTCGGCGGGGAACAGCAATGCCGCCGTAAAAGTGACGAACGCCAGCGTTCCCAGCACGTAGTACAAGAGCTTGAAGTCCCCGCTCGACTGGTAAACCCAGGCGACGAGCGGCACGGCGAGCGCGCTCGCTCCGAACGAGACCACGTAGCGCACCGCATAGGCGCGCGCGCGCCATTCTTCCGCGGTGTAGCGCGCGATCATGGCGTCGTTGATCGGGATCTGCCCGAAGACGAAGAACATCATCGCTACGGCGGTCGCAAGCATCAGGTAGCTTTCGGTCGTGCCGGCGAGAGCAAGCAGCGGTACCTGCAGCGCGACCACCGGGACAAACACCGCTTTGAGCGAGCGGCGGTCGAGCCACCAGCCGACGCAAAGCTGCGCCACCGCGGCGATCAGATAGACGCCGCACACGAGCATGCCGATGCCGAAGGTCGAGTGGGTGAGGGCCGAGAGGCGCTCGTCGAACACCTTGGGCATGGAAATAGTCGTGGCGTTGAAGATCACGCCGCCGCAGGCGGTGGCGACGGTGAGGACCGCGAACACGCGGGCGAGGTCTGCGCGCGAGGCCTTGTAGAACCCGCTCCGGCGCGCCGGCGTTTCACCTTGCGCTTCGCGTGCGAACAGCACGAATGCCGCGCCGACGCCAAGAGCGATTGCGCCCGGAACGATGAACGCCGCTCGCCAGCCGATGGTGTCGGCGAGGGCGCCCGCGATCAGCGCGGAGAACGCGACGCCGACGTTGCCGAAGACTCCGTTCACTCCGAGGACCCGGCCCACGTTCTCCCGATTTGCGACGAGCATCGCGATTCCGACCGGGTGGTAGATCGCGGCGAACACGCCGACGAGCGTGAGGCCCAGGGCGATGTGCACCGGTCCGGTGGCGAAGCCCGTGAGGATGCTCGCGGTGCCGATGCCGAAGAAGAACACCACCATCATGCCTCGCCGGCTCCAGCGGTCGGCGAGCCAACCTGCAGGGATCGAAAAGGCGCCAAAGGCGATGAAGCCGCCGAGCGAGAGCGGCAGGAGCTCGGCGTAGCCGCGGCCGAGCTCGGCACCCATCGCGAGCACCACGGTGGGGAAAATGAGCATGAGGAGGTGATCGAGCGTGTGCCCGAGATTGAGGAACAGGCTCATGCCGCGCGAGGCGTTCATGGGGAAATGATAACCGGGCGGGCCGGACGCCGCTGGAGCCGGAGGAGAGTTTGGTGTTACCACAGTGGAAATCAACGCCGTTTAGTATGACAATTTGATAAGGTAAGCTCGAGGGGCAGCACAATGACTACAAGACGCATCCTTCCCGCGTTGACGGCCTTCCTGCTGGGACTGGGGGGCGCGGTTGCTCAGGAGCCGAAGGAAAGACCGCACGCCCAGAAATCCCAGCAGGCCCAAGCGGAGCTCGAAAGAGAAGCGGAGGAGATGCTTGCTGCCGTGGTACGGGTCAGGATGAAGGCCATTCCCAACGCCCGCAGCAATGCGACCCTGGGTCCGAGCCGAGAGGGGACCGGCGTCGTCATCGACGAGCGCGGGCACATCGTCACGATCGGCTATGTCGTGATCGAGGCCGATTCGATCGAGATCACCACGCGAGACGAGAGGACCGTTCCCGCTACGTTGATCGGTTACGACCACGCGAGCGGCCTCGGGTTGTTGCGCTCGGGCGGGCCGCTGGGGCTGAAGCCCATGCCCATGGGGCTGGCGGCCGATCTCGCCACGCGCGAGCCGGTCATGGTCCTGCCGGCGGGCGGACGCGAGGCGGCGAGTCTTGCCTACGTCGTCTCCAAGCGCAAGTTCGCGGCCAGCTGGGAATATCTGCTCGAGACCGCGATCTTCACCGCGCCGCCGACGTCGCAGTGGGCAGGCGCGGCGCTGGTGAGCCGCGAGGGGAAACTGGTCGGCATCGGCTCGCTTTACGTGCGCGAAACGCAAGAGAGCGGATCGGAGGTCCCCGGAAACATGTTCGTGCCGATCGACCTGCTTAGACCGATCCTCGCGGACCTCATCGAGAAAGGGCGCAGGAGCGGGCCTGCGCGTCCTTGGCTGGGTCTTGCGACCGAGGAGCTGCACGGGCATCTTCTCGTCACGCGGGTCTCGCCGGAGGGTCCTGCGGATAAGGCCGGGGTCAGGAATGGAGATATCGTCGTGGGCGTCGGCACGGAAGCGGTGAAGAACCACGAGGAGCTCTACCGCAGGGTGTGGGGACTGGGCGCGGCCGGGGTCGAAGTTCCGCTCAAGATCCTGCAGGGCGCGGACGTTCGCGAGTTGAGGTTGCGCTCGATCGACCGTTTCCAGTACTTCAGGGAAAAGCCGATTTACTGAATCAGGAGGAGCGCTCTCCAAAAAAATCGGCGTAGCCGCAAGACGCGGGTACGCCGAAAGGTGCTACGGAGGAGATCGGTTCTTACCGGCGGCGGTTGCGCACGAGGCGGCGGTAGCCGGTTTCGAAATCGTTGGCGACGGCGTAGGTGAAGCGGTCTGTCACGTTGCAGCGCTGCATCAGCTGGTACGCAGACAGGGCGGTACCCAGAGCGAGACCTGCAACGCACAAGATCTGAAGCACGATGATTACGGTTTCCATGGTCTTTCCCCTCTTTTCCGATTGACAGTTCGTTTCCTTACCCTGCTTAGAGCAGGAAGCGGGCCAGGTCCGATTCGAAGGTGACATGGTTGGAGAGTTGTGCATTAACATAATGATTAATATGAATTATTATGGCATCCTACGATCATAGAGCTTGGATGTGAGCGCGCGCTCACAGTGGCGTCCGGCTGACAGCGACGTCACCGTCCACCAGGCGGAAAACTCGGGCGGCCCGCTTTGCTAGCATGGCGCAGCCACCGGGATTCGCGGGGAAGGGGCCACTTCGCTTGAGCGGGCAGTTCACCGGCACGACGCCGATCCAGGAGCACCAGCGCTTCGACGTGGGAGCGCTGGAGGGCTATCTCCGCAACCACGGCTTTTCCGGCCCGCTCACCGTGCGGCAGTTCAAAGGCGGCCAGTCGAACCCGACCTATTTGATCAGCGGTGGGGGGAGTCGCCACGTGCTGCGCGCCAAGCCCGGTCCGGCGGCGAAGCTCCTCCCTTCCGCGCACGCGGTGGAGCGCGAGTTCCGCGTGATCACGGCGCTCAAGGACGCCGGCATCCCCGTGCCCCGCACCTACTGCCTGTGCGAGGACGAGAGCGTAATCGGGCGCGCGTTCTACATCATGGAGTACGTCGAGGGCCGCGTGCTCTGGGACCCGTCGCTTCCGGACATGACGCCGCCCGAGCGCGCCGCGATCTACGACGAGATGAACCGCGTGATCGCGGCCCTCCACCGGATCGACTACGCGGCTGCGGGGCTGTCGGGCTACGGAAAACCGGGCAACTATTTCGCGCGGCAGATCGGGCGCTGGACCAGGCAGTACCGGGCTTCGGAGACCGAACGAATCGAGCCCATGGACAGGCTCATCGCCTGGCTGCCTGAAAACATTCCGGCGGGGGACGAAACGACGGTGGTGCACGGCGATTACCGCATGGACAACCTGATTTTCCATCCGCGCGAGCCGAGAATTCTCGCCGTCCTCGATTGGGAGCTTTCCACGCTCGGCCACCCGCTCGCGGATTTTTCCTATCACTGCATGAGCTGGCATATTCCGCCGGGGCAGTTTCGCGGGATCGCGGGGCTCGACCTCGCCGCGCTCGGCATTCCGAGCGAGTCGCAATACATCGCGTCATACTGCGGGCGCGCCGCGCGCGGGGAGATAGAGCATTGGGATTTCTATCTCGCCTACAATCTGTTCCGGATCGCCGCGATCCTGCAGGGCGTCATGAAGCGCGCGCTGGAGGGCACGGCGGCGAGCGCCCAGGCGCTCGAGGCGGGCCGGCGCGCCCGCCCGCTCGCGGACCTGGGATGGGAATACGCCGAGAAGGCGATGAAGAACGGGTAGCACGAGGGCCGAATGGATTTTGCCTACTCCGACAAGGTGAAAGCGCTGCAAGGGAAGCTCGCGCGCTTCATGGACGCGCACGTCTACCCGAACGAGCGCCGCTTCCGCGAAGAGGTCGAGGCGAACCGCGCGAAGGGCAATCCCTGGGTGCCCGCGAAACTCATCGAGGAGCTGAAGCCCAAGGCGCGCCCCGAAGGACTCTGGAATCTTTTCCTGCCGCGCTCGCCCCGGGCGCCCGAAGGACTCTCCAACCTCGAATACGCGCCGCTCTGCGAAATCATGGGGCGCGTGCACTGGGCGCCGGAGGTGTTCAACTGCTCGGCACCCGACACGGGAAACATGGAGACGCTGGAGCGCTACGGCTCCGAGGAGCAGAAGAGGCAATGGCTCGATCCGCTGCTCAGCGGAGAGATCCGCTCGGCTTTTCTCATGACCGAGCCGGACGTGGCCTCCTCCGATGCGGCCAACATTCAATGCCGCATCGAGCGGAACGGAAAAGACTACGTCATCAATGGGCGCAAGTGGTGGTCATCGGGCGCGGGGGATCCGCGCTGCAAGCTCTTCATCGTGATGGGCAAGACAAATCCCGGTGCGGCGAAATACGCGCAGCAGTCGATGATCCTCGTGCCGCGCGATGCGCCCGGCGTGCAAATCCTGCGCCCCTTGAGCCTGTTCGGCTACGACGATGCGCCCCACGGCCACATGGACATCGCTCTGGAGAACGTGCGCGTGCCGGCCTCCAATGTTCTCCTTGGAGAAGGCCGCGGCTTCGAGATCGCTCAAGGGCGGCTCGGACCTGGACGCATCCACCACTGCATGCGCCTGGTCGGCGTCGCCGAGCGCGCGCTCGAGCATATGTGCAAGCGGAGCCTCGAGCGGGTGACGTTCGGCAAGCCCGTCGCCGAGCGCACGGTGACACAGGAGCGCATCGCCGAGGCCCGCATCATGATCGAATCAGCGCGCCTCTTGGTGCTCAAGGCCGCGCACATGATGGACACCGTAGGAAACAAGGCGGCGCGAGCCGAGATCGCGATGATCAAGGTGCTCGCGCCCAACGTCGCGTGCAAGGTGCTCGACTGGGCGATCCAGGCGCACGGCGGCGGCGGCATGTCGGAGGATTTCCCGCTCGCCTACATGTACGCGCATTCGCGCACCCTGCGCTTCGCCGACGGGCCCGACGAAGTTCACCGCAACGCGATCGCGAAGCTCGAGCTCTCGAAGCACATCGCGGCGCAAGAGCGCTGAACCCAGCCTCACGCGCGACGGCTCCGTCATCGCTTCCTGTCGGGAAGCGGCGGGATGGGGCGCGGCCTGCGGTCCGGCCCGGTGGCGACGTAGGTGAGCGTCGCCTCGGTCACCCTGACGGTCTCGACGTCGGAAGGATTGCGCTGCGCGTACACCTCGACGTTGACGGTGATCGAGGTGGTGCCCACGCGCACGATCTCGCCGTAGAAGGAGAGCAGGTCGCCGATGAACACCGCCTGCTTGAACTGGAACGAGTTGACCGCGACGGTGGCGACGCGGCCGCGCGCGTGGCGCGCTGCGAGCACGCCTCCGGCGACGTCGACCTGCGCCATGATCCAGCCGCCGAAGATGTCGCCGTGCTGGTTGGCGTCGGCCGGCATCGGCACCATCCGCAGCACCGGCTCCTTGTTCTCAGGCAGCTTGGTCACCCTTGCAATGTTACCGTGAAGGCTACAGCGCCGCCTCGATGCGCGCGATCATGGTGGCGAGCGCGGAGCCGTGCTCGTGGCGGGCGTAGCGCTCGGCGAATTCGCGCGCTTTCGAGGCGTATTCCGCGTTTTCGGCGAGCGCCGTGAGCGCCGACGCGTAATCCGCGTTCGGCACCTCGGGTGCAATGCCCAGCCCCGCGCCGAAGCGCACCAGGCGCCGCATGATGAGGAACTGCTCGAGCTGGGTCGGCAGGAGCAGCACCGGTTTTCCGGCGAGCAGCGCCTGCGCGGTCATCTGATGGCTCCCGTGGCACACGAGGGCGTGCGCCTGGGGCAGCAGCTTCGACACCGACATCGGTTCCGCCGAGAAGTGAATCGAGCCTCGGTCGTATTTTTCCCTGAGTTTCGGGTCGATACCGCGGCAGAAAACGAGCGTCGGCGACCCTGACGCCGCGATCGCCGCGAGCAGGGGATCGAGTCCCTTGAAATACGAATAGAGGTAGGCGAAGAGGCGCGGGCCGTCGCCCGCCGGCCAGTCCGGGACGGCCTTGCCCTCGCCGGAATCGGTGATGCCGTAATAATCGCAGGGCCCGCGCTCGGGGTAGATGTCGAGCTCGGGATAGGTGAGCAACATGGCCCGGCCGGCGAACAGCTCGCCGATGGTCGCGAGCGGGCGCACACCGTGACCCGAGAGCACGCTGTTGATCGCGTGCAGCACCCGGCGGTCAGCCGCCTCGAGGCGCGCGCGCGGCGCGGGCTCCCAGTGGCGGAGCGGCGGCGACGGCATCGCGGGCGGAGGGACGTGAAAGCCCTGCGAAATCTCGAAGCTCGGTATGCCGAGGGTGAGCGCAGCGAGGTGCGCTGCGGGCGCGACGTTGGCCACGACCGTGTGCGAGCCTTTCAGGCGCTCTCGCCAGGCGTCGATCAAGGCCTTGTGCTGGGGCGGATCGTGATAGCCGAAGTTGAGCAGGATCTCGCCGAGGTTGAGAGGAGCCTCGCAGGTCGGCGGCCCGGACCAGATGGGCGCGCCCTCGCGCGGAATTTCGACCGCACCGTCGAGGTCGGCGCCCGCGGAAAGGTCCCGGAGAAGGAAGCGCGCGTCGTGCCCGCGCGCTTTCACCGCGGCCGCGATCGGCAGCAGGGTTGCGACGTGCCCCGTACCCGCCCCCAGTTCCCAGGCGAATTCGATTTTCGCCATTGCGATGCGAGTCCCCGGAATGAAGAAGCCCGCCTAGAAGGCGGGCTTCCAGTGTAGCGGCTCAGGGCCTTACTGGACCACGCACTCCATGCTCGAGCCGGCGTTGATGCTGCTCGTCTTCAGCGTTTGCCCGAAGGTGGGCGGCGGGGCGACCTGCGGCAGGTTCGGCGGCGGCGGGACCAGTCTCGGAGGCAGATTGATATTGCTGGAGAAGCCCACCTGCCCGATGCCGACCAGCTGCTCCACGCCCCCCGAGACGAGCGCGATCTGACCGTCGGCCACCGTAACGTACACCCCCGGCGGCGGCAGGTTCGGGGGCGCGCTCTGGCCGGGCGGGGGCGCAGGGATGTCGATCGCCGAATAGTCGGTGCCGCGGATGCCGATGGTGGCGGTGGAAGTCACCATCCTGTAGGCGCTGCGATTGGTGGTGCGCTTGCCGATCAGCCCGGTGAGGGAACGCAGTCCGCCCTTGAAAAGCTGCATCGCGAAGTTGTCGCGCTCGGGACGGCCCTCGTCGTAGCCGTACGCCTCGATCTTGACCTGAGTGCTGGGGCGCAGGGTCACCTGTCCGCCGTCGGTGAAGCGCAGCTGTGCATAGCTGTCGCGCTCGGTGGAGATTACGTCGCCGACGAAGACATTGGAGCGCTCGGCCAAGGCGCCCACCGAGCCGTCGGGCCGCTGCACCGAGAGAGTCCCCGACAGATGCTGAACCGTGGCTTGCGCGAAGGCGAGCAGAGGGGCGAGCAGCGCAGCCGCCGCGAGCGCGGGGACGAAGAGGCGAGGCGCGCTCACTTGCATACCGCCGCCGCCTTCTTGTCGCGCCTATCTCTCTTCGGCGGTTCTTCGATGGAGCTAGGGCTCAGGACCCGGTTCGCGGCAGTGGTGTTGAAGGCCGCGGCCAAGACCGAATTGGCGAGCGGGTCGCCGGAGCGGAAAGTGAGCTGGGTGATATTGAGCGGGTACGGGGACGGCGGAGTCGCGGTCAGGTCAAGGCCGCCGGGCAGATGCAGCGTGCCGAAGGAACCGATCGTGACGTCGAATGCGCCCCCGGTGCGGTAGGTGAACGTCCCGCTGAGCGTCATGTCGTTGGGAAGCGTGCTGTTCAGCGAAAGACCCACCGTCGACAGGAAGATGTCGCCCCCGGCGGCGATGCCCCGCTGGATGTCGAGCGGGCTGAAGCTGTGGATCGTCACGTTGCCTGGGCTGCTCACGAGCTGAGTGATCGTCGTGCCGCCGTGCGCATTGAGCACGATGTCGCCCGTCGTCGAGTTCCGCAGCGTGTTGACCGTCGCAGGCATGGCGCCGAGCGCGTTCAAGTCGATGGCAATGCCGTAGGCGGCGCTCGCGTCGAGCGCCGGCGCCGAGACGGCGAGCGGCGCCGCGGCTGAACCGATCGCGCCGCCGGCGGTGAGCGTCACCCCCGTGCCGCCTTGAACGGCGTGGCTAAAGGGGATGGGCGTCGGCGGGATTTCCGTGGGCGGCAGGCCCGCAAAGCCGGTTCCGGTGATGTTTCCGGTCGCCGAAATGGCAGCGACTCCCGAGGCCGATACCCCCAAGATGTCCAAGTTGCCGGAGTTGACGAAAGTGAAGTTGCCGTTGCTGGCGGAGCCCAGGAGAGACTTGACGGTGTTGTTCAGATCGAGCTTGACGTCCGTGCCGGCGGCGAAAAGGATATCCGTCGCCAGCGCCGCCGCTTGGGTCACTGCTCCGCCCGCCTCGATCTCGATCAACCCGCAACACGTGCGGGTGATTCCGGCGCCGTCGAGTCCCCCGTAGGCATTGATCGCTCCCGCGAGCGCGATATCGCCCGGAGCGGATACTCTGACCTCACCGCCGGAGCCGCCGAGACCGGTCGGGCTGCCGGCGGGGGCGGTACCGCCGTTTCCGCCAATTGCCGAAATGGGCCCTATGGATCCGGCGCCGCGAAGGGTGACGACACCACCGCCGCCGCCGCTGCCGCCTGGGCTTGCTGCGCCTCCGTTGCCGCCCGCGCCGCCGTCGGCGAGGATGGCGCCGACCGTAACGGATTGTCCGTTGCTGCTGATCAACACGTTGCCTGCAGACCCGCCGGAGCCGCCTTGACCCGCGGTCACGGTGGCCCCGTTGCCTCCGTAGGCGAAAATTCCGCCAGAAATCGAAGTCGCACCCGCGCTTTTGACCGTTACGCTGCCGCCGCTCGACCCGTTCGCATTCGCGCCTGCCGACCCCAGCGCTCCGCTGGTGTCGATGGAGCCGCCGACGGTGATCTTGCCGCCGTCGGTAGAGAGATCGACCAGGCCGCCTCCGTAGCCCGCGGTCCTGGATGCTGTGGTGATGAGACCGGTGACAATATCGCCGATGGCCGCGACCTTCACGCTGGCGGAGCCCAAGGTTCCATTGGTGCTGATGTTGCCGACGGCGACGCCGTAACCAAGAAGATTGACGCTCCCGCCGTTGGTCGTGATGTTGCCGTAGCCGAGTGCCGAGGTGATGCTGCCGGTTCCGCTCGCGGAGC
>VBCJ01000132.1 GCA_005884335.1 Betaproteobacteria bacterium
ATATACGAACCTTGCAAGGTTGCCCCCATGCCATACCGCCATAGAGATTCGATGAGTCGCAAACTACGCGCAATGCGCTATACCCGCGAGCGCAGCCGACTCCAAGGCTCCGAGCGGCCCTATGCCTGCGAACTTCCGTCGCTGCGCCGAACGCTTATTATTATCGACTATGATTTCGGCACTGTCGAACATCGCATCGATCTCTACGCACCCAGCGCATTGATTGCTGCCGGGCAGTCGCTGACGGTGTCGAGTGGAAGCGGCGAATCGGCTGGTCCAAGGTGCTCGTCGGTCTTCGCGTCAAATTCCCTCGGGTCCGAGCTCCCTGATTTTCCGATGCCCGGAGAGGTAACTTTTTCGGCAAACGAAGGCGTACACCCGCGAGCGGGTGGTCGGAGTTAAACTACGCGGCATCGGACCACGCGCGAGGAACACGTCATGAGCGTCACCCGCATCAAGAAGCAGAAATCCGTCCGCGAGCAGGTCAGCGCAGAGGAGTGGGCGAAGCGCGTCGACCTCGCCGCCGCGTACCGCCTGGTCCACCTCTACGGCATGGACGAGATGATCGCGAACCACATCTCGACCCGCGTGCCGGGCGAGGACAACGCCTTCCTCATCAATCCCTACGGGATGCTCTACGAGCAGATGCACGCCTCGTGCTTCATCAAGCTCGACCTGGACGGCAAGATCCTGTTCAACCCGACCGAGTACGACATCAACAAGGCGGGCTTCATCATCCACAGCGCCATCCACCGCGCGCGGCACGAGGTGGACTGCGTGATCCATACGCATACGATCGCCGGGATGGCGGTGTCGGCGATGAAGGCCGGGCTGATGCCGTTCGCCCAAACGGCGATGCGCTTCATCGACATCGGCTACCACGACTACGAGGGCGTCGCGATCAACATGGACGAGCAGGAGCGCCTGGTGCGCGACCTGGGGAACCGCGAGGCGATGATCCTCAGGAACCACGGCCTCTTGGTCGTCGGCGCGAGCATCCCGCAGGCGTTCGACAACATCTTCCGCCTGGAGCGCGCCTGCCAGCTCCAGGTGACGACGCTCGCCTGCAACACCGAGATCTCGCTCCCGGCGCGCAAGATCATCGAGGACGCATCGCATCTGTATCAGCCCGGGGTGCGCCGCAAGCTGGGCATCCTCGAGTGGCCGGCGCTGATCAGGAAGCTCGACGCCATCGATCCTTCGTACCGCGAGTAGCTGTTTCACCAGAGGAGGCCGTCATGACAGGACTTTCCGCGCTGTGGCTCCCGATCCTGCTGTCATCGGTGATCGTCTTCGTCGCGAGCACCGTGATCCACATGGCCTTGCCCTGGTGGCATAAGAGCGACTACCGCAAGGTGCCGAACGAGGACAGGCTGAGGGACGCGCTGCGCCCGCTCGCCGTGCCTCCGGGCGAGTACATGGTTCCCCGCCCTTCGAACATGCAGGAGATGCGCTCTCCCGCATTTGCGGAAAAAATGGAAAAAGGCCCGGTGATGATGCTGACGGTGATACCGAACGGCCGCCCGTCGATGACGAAGAGCCTCGTCCTCTGGTTCGTATACTGCGCGGTCGTCGGCCTCTTCGCCGCCTACATAGCGGGGCGCGCCCTGCCCGCCGGCGCGCCCTACCTCCGTGTCTTCCAGCTCGTCGGCGCCACGGCGTTCATCGGATACGCGGCCGCGCTCTGGCAGGCGTCGATCTGGTACCACCGCGCGTGGAGCACCACGATCAAGTCGACGATCGACGGATTGGTCTACGCGCTCCTGACCGCGGGCACCTTCGGCTGGCTGTGGCCGCGCTAGCGCGGCGCCAGGATCAAGCCGATGGCGGCGGCCGCCGGTCGCGGCGCCGGTCCAGCCACCACGCGAGCAGCGGCAGCAGCGCCAATCCTCCCGGAAGGAGGAGGAGCGCAACGTAGGGACCCATTCCCGAGAGGCGCTTCAGGTGCTCGACGAGCTCGCGCTTGTCCTCCTGAGTCCAGCGCCCGCCGTTGCGCGGCTTCATCAGGAGCGGCATGATTTTCTGCGTGCGCGTGAGTTCCTCTCCGAGGAACTTCCTTTCCCGCTCCACCATGCCGATGAAACGCCGTATGGGCATGCCTAGCGCCAGAACTCTTTCGTCGCGATCCTCGCGCCCTCGGCCATCGCCGCCATCTTCGCCCACACCACGTCCGGGTCCACCGCCGCCTGGCCGACCCAGGTCCCGTAGCCGCAGTCGCTTCCGGCGATGACGTTCTCGCGTCCGACGAGCTTCGCGTAGCGGCCGATGCGCTGGGCGACCAGCTCGGGGTGCTCGATGAAATTGGTCTTCGATTCGAGCACCCCGGGGATCAACACCTTGCCTTCGGGAAGCTTGACGGTCTCGAACAGCTTCCACTCGTGCGCGTGGCGCGGGTTGGCGGCCTCGAAGGAGATCGCGGTGGGCCGCGCGAGGAACACGATGTCGATGACTTGTTCGAGCGGCACGTCGCAGTGGTGCGGGCCTTCGTAGTTGCCCCAGCACAAGTGCATTCGCAGCCGATCCGGCGGGATGTTCGCGAGCGCATGGTTGAGCGCCTCGACGTGCAGCCGCGCCTTCTTGCGGAATTCTTCCAGGGACAGGCTCGCGTACTGGATGTGCCGGCCCATCGCGAGGTCCGGGCAGTCGATCTGCAGGACAATGCCGGCCTTCGCCACCGTCTCGTACTCGTGGCGCATCGCATCCGCGATGGCGAAAAGGTAGGCCTCCTGGCTCGGGTAATGGTCGTTCCTGAAGAAGAGCCCGATCACGCCGGGGGAGGCCGCGCTCATGAACGTTTCTTCGGTCCTTACCTTGGACGCGGCCGCTTTCAAGTTGTCGACGTCGTCCCGCGGGCCTTGAGCGTCGCGCACGCCGATCGGCGCATTGCACGCCGGGGTTTTCCTGCGCGAGCGGCCCGGGTCGCCGAACACGCGCTTGGCGAGGTTCGGAAATTCGACGAGGTCCTGGTATACGAAGGTGTTGCCCGTGCCGCCGAAGCCGTCGAGGCGATCCTTGACGTAGGTAGCGTAGCTGGGCTTCGACATCTCGCCGTCGCTGATGACGTCGACGCCCGCCCCGGCCTGCTTGTGCACCACGTCCTCCACCGAGGAGCGGATGCGCGCGCGGAGCGCCTTGTCATCGACCGGCACGCCCTCTTCCTTGGCGTACATCATGCGCACGAGGCCCTCCGGCCGCGGCAGGCTGCCGGCGTGAGTGGTGAGAAAGCGCTCGGTGCTGCGCTTCACGACAAGGTGGGCTGCAGGATGACTTTGCCTATCCCTGCGCGCGCATCGACGAGGCGGTGCGCCTTCGCCCCTTCGGCGAGCGGCAGGATGCGTTCGATGAGCACGCGGTAGCGGCCTTCGGCCGCCGCGCCCAAGGCCAGCTCAACGTCCGCGGGCATGATGCGCCCGAACGAGCCGATGATCGTGTTCTGGTTCAGATAGAGCTGCTTCACGTCCAGAGGGACCGTGCCGCCGCCGTGGCCCCCCGCGGTGATGAGGCGGCCACCGCGCGCGAGCCCGGCGAAGGCCCCGGGAAAGAGATCGGGGTCGCCGATGTTCTCGAACACCACGTCGACGCCGCGCTTGTGCGTGATGCGCAGCGTTTCCCCGGTCAGGTTCTGCGTGCGGTAATTGATCCCGGCGTCGGCGCCGAGCGCGACGGCCGCCTTGACGCGCTCGTCCGCACCGGCCGCGGCGATGACTTTCGCGCCAAGGTATTTCGCAACCTGGATGCCGGCGCTGCCCAAGCCCCCCGATGCGCCCATCACGAGCACCCAGTCGCCGGATTTCAGTCCCGCGATGTCGCGCAGCAAGCTGAAGGCGACCGGCGCGTGGCGCGCGACCACCGTCGCGACCGGGAAATCGACGCCGTCGGGAATCGGATGCGTGCACGCCACCGGGACTTTCACGTACTGCGCATACCCGCCCCAGACGTGCAGGCCGAGTATGACGGGAAACGAGTTCGCAGCCGGCGGCCGCACGAACTGCAGCGTCACGACGCGATCGCCGGGTTTGCGCGCGGTCGTGCCGGGTCCGACCGCGGCGACCACGCCGGACGGATCGACGCCGAGCACGTGTGGGAGCTTGATCGGCACGGCGTACGCGCCGGATCGCACGACGAGATCGAGCGTGCGGTTCACCGACACCGCATGGACCTCGATGAGGACCTCGCCCGCCTCCGGCACGGGCGTCGGCACTTCTTCGAGGCGCATCACTTCGGGCGGCCCGAATTCGCGGATGACGAGGGCTTTCATGGTTCGGGCGCGCTATGGGATCGCGTGGGTGATGAATTCCTGCGGGACCGGCTCGCCCCACTGCGAGCGCAAGCCTTCCTCCGCCGGCAGCAGCTTGGGGCGATGGCGCCAGTTGAGCACGTCGGTGTCGGTCCAGTGCTCGTGCACCCGGCCCCACGGATCCTTCCAGTAGTCGTAGATCTGGCTGCCGAGGACGTGCCGCCCGATGCCCCACACGTGCTGGTACTTACCCGTCTGCTCGAGGTGCTCGTGGCCGAGCATGACGTCGTCGATGCTCTGCACCTCGAAGGAGAGGTGATTCAGGCCGACCTTCGGCCCCTCTAGGCACAGGAACACGTGGTGATCGACGAAGGTCTTGCCGCGGTCGCAGCGGTTGAACGAGGCGATGATGTTGTCCTTGGGGCCAGCGTAGACGTCATCCGAACACAGGAAGCCGAACATCTCGCGGTACCACTTGGTTCTCTCTTTTGCGTTCTGCGTCATGATGACGCCGTGGGCGATCCGCTTCACCTGCGAAGGCCCGCGCTCCAGGCGCATCAGCTCGCCGGCGCGCCTCAGTTTCTTGTCGCCCCAGTTGAGCACGTTCTTGCGCGTCGGCAGGCGTTTGAGCTTCTTCATGCCGCAAATCACTTCCATCTGGTAGCCGTGCGGGTCGTTGATGCGCACGCGCTTGCCGCCGCCCGGCTCGTCGAGGTGCTCGATGCCGGAGGCGCCGGGCGCCTTAGCGAGCTTTTTGAGGTCGCTCTCGCTGTCGACGTGGAAGGCGAGCCCGATGAATTTCGACGGCCCGAGGTGGGTGACGTGCAGGTGGTGGGCGGGATCGGTGCCGCGCATGTAGAGCGCGTTCGGGGTCCGCTCGGAGCGGACCATGCCGAAGTGGACGAGGAACTCCTCGGCTTCATCGAGGCTGGGCGACTGCAGCCGCCCATAGGCAAGGTCGGCGACTTTCACGAAGGGCATCGGCGTTCTCCTCTTTCGAGTCTCCTCATGGAGATGATACTAGCACCTCATCCGAGGTAGGCCCGGCGGATGTGCGGTTGCGCGAGCAGCGCTTCCGGCGAGCCTTCGGCGGCGATGCGGCCCTCCTCGAGCACGTAGGCGCGCGCGGCGATCTCGAGCGCGAGCGCCGCGTTCTGCTCGACGAGCAGCACGGCGACGCCGCCCGCGTTGATCTGCTTGATCACGTCCAACACAGCGAGCACGACCGCCGGGGCGAGACCGAGCGAGGGCTCATCGAGCAGGAGCAGGCGCGGCTGCGCCATGAGCGCGCGCCCGATCGCGAGCATCTGCTGCTGGCCGCCCGAGAGCGTGCCCGCCGGCTGCTCGAGCCGCTCGCGCAGGATGGGAAATACCCCGCAGACCCGTTCGAGCGATTCGGCGCGCCGCGCGCGCGCCGCGCGCCGGTAGCTGCCGAGCTCGAGGTTCTCGCGCACGCTCATGCCCGCAAAGAGCCGCCGCCCCTCGGGCACGATGGCGATGCCTTCGCCGCAGAACGCGTGCCGCGGCAGCCGCGAGAGATCCCGGCCGTCCAGGCGCAGCGCACCGGCCTCTATGGAGTGTAGTCCTGCGATCGCATTGATGAGCGTCGTCTTTCCGGCGCCGTTCGGGCCGACCACGCACGCGAGCTCGCCCGGGCCGATGCGGATCGACACCTCCGAGATCGCCGGCGCGGCTCCGTAGGAAACGCGGATGCGCTCGACTTCAAGCATGGGGCTTCCCCAAGTAGGCGGCGACCACGTCCGGCTCTCGCATCACCGCGCGCGGATCGCCCTCGGCGATGACACGGCCGTAGCTCAGCACGACGATGCGGTCGGTGAGCTCCATCACCGCACGGATGACGTGCTCGACGAAGACGATGGTCGCTCCTTGCGCTCGGATCGCGCGGATGAGGCGGATGGCGTCGTCGATCTCGGCGTGAGTGAGGCCGGAGAACACTTCGTCGAGCAGGAGCAGCCCCGGGCGCGAAGCGAGCGCGCGGGCGAGCTCGAGGAATTTTCTCTGGTGCAGGTTGAGCTCGCCGGGCAGCGACATCGCCTTCGCGGCAAGGCCGGTGAATGCGAGCCAGCGGCGCGCCTCGTGCCCTGCCTCCCCGCGGGGGAGCGCGTCGCGGCCGAACATGGCGGGCAGCGCGACGTTCTCGAGAACGGAGAGGTGCGCGAACGGCCGCGGGATCTGATAGGTGCGCGCGAGCCCGGTGCGCGCGATGCGATGCGCTTGCAGCGCCGCGAGGTCGCGGCCCTCGAAGAGGATGCGGCCCGAGTCGGGACGGAAATGGCCGCTCACCAGGTTGATCAGAGTCGATTTGCCGGAGCCGTTCGGACCCACGAGTCCCAGTATCTCGCCGCGCCGCACCTCGAGATCGACTTCGGCGAGCGCCTGCACGCCGCGGAAAGCCTTGCTCAGCCCGCGCGCCTCGAGCAGCGTTTTGCCTTCCGCTTTTCCCGGCGTAGCGGCGCTCGGCGCGGGAGGATCGGCTGCATCGATCGCCGGCGCTGCCGAGACACGCCGGCGCTCGAGCGCCCTCACCGCCTGTCCGAAGATGCCTTCGGGCAGAAACAGGATCACGAGGATCAGGATCAGCCCGACCGCGGCGCGTCCGGCGACCGCATAGTCGCCCGCGGTAAACGCATAGAGCAGCGCGGTGACCACGGCCGCGCCGACCGCGGGGCCGAACCAGTGGCGCGAGCCGCCGAGCACGCTCATCAGCACGACGTAGAGCGGAACGGCGATCGAAAAGGTCTCGCCCACGGTCACGTAAGAGACGAACATGGCCTGGATGCCGCCCGCTATGCCGGCGAGCCCGCAGGACACGCCGAATGCGGCGAGCTTGTAGCGATAGGTCGGCACCCCCAGCACCTCGGCGACGTCCTCGTCGTCGTGGATGGCGAAGAGTCCCGTGCCGAGCTTGGAGCGCTGGATCTCGCGGGCGATCCACAGCGTGGCGAGCGCCAGCGCGAGCCCGAGCAGATAGAAAGTGGACGAGGGCGAAGGCCCGATCGCGGGCAGCGGCACCGCGCTCAACACCAGGCCGGGCCCGCCGTCGATGGACGTGTTGAGCACGATCGTCGCGAGCACGAAAGTCACCGCGAGCGTGAGCAGGGCGAAGAGCTCGCCGCGCAGCCGCGGGAGGCGGAACACCACCGCGCCGAGCGCGACGCCGAAGACGGCGGCGACGAGTCCCGCCGCGGGCAGCGTCCACAGGAACGGAACGCCGGCCTTGGTCGCGAGCGTCGCCGTCGTATACATGCCGGCGCCGAAGAACGCGCCGTGGCCGAAGGAGAAGTAGCCCGAATAGCCGGAGAGAATGTTCCAGGAGACCGCGAGCACGATCCAGTGGAGCACGAGATAGAGAAACGATTCGTAGAACGCCGGCAGCCCGAAGAAGGGCACGGCCGAGAGCGCGAGGCCGGCCGCGGCGAAGCCGGCCAGCGCGCGGCCGCGCATGGCTAGATTCTCCCCGGCCGCGCGAGCAGCACGACGATCAGGAGCGAGAAGGACACGAGCGGCGCCCACGCCGGCGCGGTGAACGCCATGGTCAGCGCTTCGGACACGCCGATCACGATTCCGGCGACGAGCGGCCCGAGCGGGTTGCCCAGACCGCCGAGCATCACCGCGGCGAACACCACGCCCAGCCAGGCGTAAATCTGTCCCGGCGCCAGCGTGTAGCTGAGCGCGAGGCACAGGCCCGCAACGCCGGCAAAGGCTGCGCAGAGGCCCGAGAGCAGGAGCGAGAGCCCGCGCACGTCGACGCCGAAGGCGGCGGCGATGGGCGCATCCTCGGCGATCGCGCGCATGGCCTTTCCTGTATACGTATGCCGGAGCCAGGCCCAGGCAGCGAGCGATAGCGCGAGGGCCATCGCCAGAGTCAGCAGCTCGGGCAGCGCCACATAGAGCCCGCCGACTCGGAATTTCACCTCGCCGTAGGCGGACTCCATGCGGCGGAAGTCGGCGGTCCAGATCCACTGGATCAGCGCTTCGATGATGGCCGTGAGCCCGAAGGTGACGAGCAGCGAATTGAAGGCGCTCACCGAGAAGCGCGCGAGCAGCCAGTGCATGAGCGCGCCGAGCGCGAAAAAGCATGGCACGATGACGGCGAGCGTGGCGAGCGGGTCCATGCCGGCGCCCGCGAGCTGATAGGTGAGATAGGCGCCCAGAAACGCGAGCGCGAAATGCGCCAGGTTGATCTGGCGCAGCATTCCCCAGGAAAGGCTCAGGCCGAGCCCGAGCAGCCCGTACAGCGCCCCGATGAAAATGCCCGAAAGCAGCGACTGGCCGAGAAGCGTGAGGCTCGGCAGGGCCATCCCTTGTTACGTCGCTACGGTGTGATCAGGCGCGCGCCCGATGCGGCGAATTCCTTCGGCCAGATGACGACCCACTTGCCGTTCTGGTTCTGCTTCACCTTGTAGAGATCGCTGCCGTAGATGTAGTTGAAGGGGCCGTCCCAGCGCAGCCGCCCCACGATGGCGTCCACGGGGTTTCTCTTCAGCCACTGGGCGATGGCCTTGTCGTCGATGCTCTTTGCCCCCGTGACGGCCGCCTCGAGCGTCTGCCAGGAGGAATACGAAATGGCGGACTGATTCTCCACCGACGTGTCGGGCAATCCGGCCTTGGCGCCGCGCTCGTGATAGAGCCGGATGAACTCGACCGCGACGGGGTTGTCGGTGAACGGCGGGTGCTCCTCGAAGGTCGTCGCGGCGAGCGCGTTTTCCCCGCCGGGCGCTTTCAAGAGCGGCCCGGGCGCGGGGAACAGGTGGAAATGCAGCGGCGGCATGTAGTCGATCTTGCGCATCGCGTCGATCAGCAGATTGCCCTCGAGGCCGAGGCCGCCGACCCACACGAAATCGGGTTTCGCGTCTTTCAGCCGTGCCGCGATGGGGCCGAAATCGCGGTTGCCGAAGTCCCATTCGAGAAAAGCGACTTCGCGAAGCCCGCGCTTCTTTGCCGCCTCGCGCGCGCCCAGGGAAATGAAGTGCACCGAAGGGAATTTGCTGGTGACGACTGCCACCGACTTCGGCGGCTTCGCGGAAGCCGCGAGCGCGTCGAAGACGACTTTGGGTATCGTGTTGTCCGGATCGCCCGCGAGCCCGCCGGCCGGAAATTGCATGTCGTATTTTGCGAGGCTCGGCGTGCCGAAGGTATGGTGGATGAGCACTTTGTTGTAGCGCTGCGCGACGCCCATCGCCGAGAGGATGTTCGCCGTCGCGTACGGGCCCATCATCAGGTCGACCTTGTCGACGGTGATGAGCTGCTCGTAGAGCGTGCGCGCGAGATCGGGCCGCGACTGGTCGTCCTTGAGCACCCACTCCACGGGGCGGCCGAGCAGGCCGTCCTTCCGGTTGAGCTGCTCGACATAGATCTCGCCCACGATTTTATGGACGAGCCCGGTCGCGGCGAGCGGCCCGGTGAGCGCAAGCGTGCTGCCGATGCGGACCGGCGGGCCCGAAGGCGCAGCGAGCGCAGCGTGCGCCGCCAGCGCCAGCGCGAGCAGAGCGCCGAATGCGGCGCGCACCGAATGATTTACGGCCGGCATGGTTTCCCCTCCTCTGTGTTGCGGGTCCGGGCTTCGAACCGGCCCGCTTGAATTCAGCGGCGAACGCGCTTCATGATACATCAACACGGCCGGCGACCATCCGCACCGGGCTCGAATCCTTGCAGAGTTTTATCCGGGGGGCTTCTGATTGACGAGAACCCAGTAGATGCCAAGTTGACCGACCGCTGCGGCAAAGGCGGAGAACTCTACCGGCTTGCGTACATAGCTATTCGCGCCGAGCTCGTAGCTCCGCAGCATGTCTTCGTCCTCGCTCGAGGACGTAAGAACGACGACGGGGATGGCTTTCGTTGACGGATCGGCGCGCATGCGCTTGAGCACGTCGAATCCACTCAGCTTGGGAAGCTTGAGGTCGAGCATCACCACTGCGGGCATTTGCGCAGGATCGCGCCCGGCGTATCTGCCGGTGCAGAAGAGGAAATCGATCGCTTCGCTCCCGTCGCGAGCGACGATGACTTCGTTCGCGAGGTTGGCCCTGCGCAGCGCGCGCAGCGTAAATTCCTCGTCGGTCGAATTGTCCTCGACGAGGAGAATCATCTTCTCTCTGATGGTGGCTTCCTAAAAAGTGGCCGGCCTTCGGGCGAAGCCGGTCGAATCCAGGGAGCCAGGCTAGCAATGCCCGGGCGGCGAGCCAATCGGGCATGCCCCGATGAACGCTGAGAGAAAACCCTAGAAAGGCGCCGGCACCCGGCTTCAGGGCCGTTCCAACTTTCTCTGGTCGAGCGCTTGTCGAATGCGTCGCTCGACGCCTTCTTGCTGCGGGGGGTCGGGATGGAACTTCTCGGGATCGACCCGGTATCGCGACATGGTATCCGGGTCCGCCACGCGCGACGCTTCGGCGAGCCGTCGTCTTTCCGCCCTAACGGCAAGGAAATTCTTCGCCATCTTCCGCACGATGTACAGTCCGATCAGCGCGAAGGCCGTGACAACGGCGACGCCCGTCCAGGTCCAGAAGGAATCGCAGGCCGGCGCGGACGCCGGCGCCTGAGCGCACCAGCTTGCGTAGGCCCACAGTGCCTTGAGCTGCCGTATCGTTTCCATCGCGCACCGAGTTTACGCAATGCCGCCTGCCGCCACAAGAAGAGGGCCCGCGGCTAGGAGGCCCCGCCCCATAGCGATTGGAACTGCGTCGCGACGACCCGTTCGTAACCCGGCGCCCCCGACAGCAGCCCGGTCGCTCGCGCAAAGGCGTTGAGGGAGTCGACCGTTTCCCCGGAAATCGTGGGGTCGTAGTATGGCGCGTCGCGCCCGACGAGCTCGGGGATGAGTGCAAGCTCCGCCGCCGGGAAATGTCTCTTCGCCGCGGCGGCGGCGAGCGAAGGATCATTTTTCAGCGCACGCTGAGCGCGCACCACGGCACGGATCGCGGTAGCTACCGTGTCGGGCCTTTCATCGATCGTCTTTTGCGTGGCCACGAGCGCGGGAAAAGTGTAGTGCCGCGCGTCCTTCGGCCCGTCGCCGCGGCGCGCGTCGATCACGAGCGTGCCAAAGCCGCCGCGCAAGGCGATTTCGGCCGCCATTCCGTTTGCCCAGAATCCGTCCACGGCGCCTTTTTCAAGCGCGCTTGCTGCTGCGAGGCCGAAGGACACGCCTGCGGTCGCCGGCACGGCCGCGATGTTCACCTCGCGCTCCGGGTCGATTCCGGACTCGACGAGCAGGCGCTTCAAGCCGTCTGCGGGGCCGGGCGCGGCGCCGATGCGGAGCCCCTTCAGAGCGCGCAGGTCGCCGCGTGAGAGGCCCAGGTCCTTGCGCACGACGAGGAACCAGTACATGCTCTGCGACAGCGCGCAAAGGAGCTTGCAGCCCGCCCAGTCGCGGAAGGCGTAGAGCGGTGCGTGTGCGGCTCCGCCGACGAAGTCGAGCTCGCCGTCGCGCAGCGCTTCATAGGTCTTCGTGACCGGGAAAAGAAGCTCGATCGTCGCCTCTAGCCCCTCCTTGCCGAAGTGGCCGAGCTCGACCGCGGCGAGCGCCGGAAAATAAGACGGCGAGACCATGTCGGGGATGGCGATGCGGAGTGTCACGCAGATCTCCTTGCCCGAGCGTGCGCGGCGCCTACGGGTTTGAATTCGTCGACGTACCTATTTTTCTTGGGGTTGAACGCGCTCCAAGAACTTCTGCGCGTCCTTGCTCCCGTTGCGCGCTGCTCGGTGCATCCACGTGAGCGCGGCGTTACGGTCCTTCGCAACAACGTCCTGCGCGCCGGTCCAGTACGCGCTGGCAATCATATATTGCGACCAGGCGTTCTCGCGCTCCGCAGCTACAAGCAAATCAGCCCAGGCTTCACGGTGCTTTTTCTGCTGCATCAAGACCCATGCGCGCCAGGAATATGCGGCCGGCGTGGCCTCTCCCGATGAGATCCACTCGTTCAATTGCGGTATCGCGTCTGGCAGTCGATTGAGCGAGCGGCTCGTGCGAACGTAGCCACGAAGCGCCGTCATACGGTCGGACCCGTCTATCCCCTCCAGCAAACCGAGTGCACGGCGATAAGATTCGAGCGCGCTTGTGTGATTTTCGCGTGAGCGCGCCATGCTGCCCTGATCGAGGTGGATGATCGCCTCCAACGTACGCAGAGATTGCGCAGGAAGCCTTGCGCGCTCACACTCGCCGAGAAACGCACGCATGGCCACGTACGAACCACCCCAGCGTGGCGTCATAGATAGCATGTAGGCGCGCCGTACGAGAAACGTGGAAGGCTCGACCTTGAGGGCTTGGTCAAGCAGGGACCGCTGCGCCTCCACCCCGGTGACATTGCGGCCCAGCCAAATGAGGTAGACGTAGCTAACCAGCGGCTTTTTAGCGAGCCTGAGTGAGCGCAACAAATCGGGTAGCGCCTTTTCGAAATGGGCGCGCATGCCGTCGAACTGCTCCTCCGAGGTCTCGGAAGCCCATTTCTCGCCCCGTGCGCGGAAGCCCGCCGAAAACTGGTGTATCGCGCGGGCGGTATGAGCCGAATAGGAGTTGGGGAATCCGGCGACCCAGCTGTCCAGCCGCGGTCCGTATTTTTCTTCCGGGTCGGCAAAAGCGCCTTTGAACGCCTTCTCGACCTCAGCCTCGCTCGCCCGACCCTCGTCCAGCGCCGCCTGCAACCCGCCAAATCGCCGCTCTAACGCCGAATAATCGCCTGCGTCCAGCAATTCCCGCGCGTTCGCAGCGGCCGGATCCGGCGACGTGGGGCACGCCGGCGCGACGGCTCCGGCAAAGAGGACTAGTCCGATCAGGTTTGCAGTAAGGCGAATCCCTACGCGCCGGACAGAGATTTTGCGCATCGGAGTATCAGCACGGGTCATGGGACGCATTGTAGACTTTTGCTGGCCCAACCCAGCGAGAGCTGCGGGGCGGCCCCTGAAAAATGAATACTTACCGCTTCAACGGCTTGTAGCGGATGCGCCGGGGCTTGGCCGCCTCCTCGCCGAGGCGCTTGATCTTGTCCGATTCGTATTCCTGGTAGTTGCCGGCAAAGAAACTCGTCCTTGAATCGCCTTCGAAAGCGAGGATATGGGTGGCGATGCGGTCGAGGAACCAGCGGTCGTGGCTGATGACGAGCACGCAGCCGGCGAATTCGAGCAACGCGTCCTCGAGCGCCCGCAGCGTTTCCACGTCCAGGTCGTTGGACGGCTCGTCCAGCAGCAGCACGTTGCCTCCGGCGAGCATCGTCTTCGCGAGGTGCACCCGGCCGCGCTCGCCGCCGGAGAGCGTGCCCAGCTTCTTCTGCTGGTCGGCGCCCTTGATGTTGAACCGGCCGAGGTAGGCGCGCGAGGGCATCTCGAACTTGCCCACGGTGAGGATGTCCGCGCCGGCAGAGATGAATTCCCAGACGGTCCTGTCGGCCTCGAGCGCTTCGCGCGACTGGTCCACGTGGGCCATCTTCACCGTCGGCCCGATGACGATCTTGCCCTTGTCCGCTTTTTCCTTGCCGGTGATCATGCGAAACAGCGTCGATTTCCCGGCGCCGTTGGGGCCGATGATGCCGACGATCGCGCCGGGCGGCACGCTGAAGGAGAGATCGTCGATGAGCAGGCGGTCGCCGTAGCCCTTGCTCACGCCCTTGAACTCGATCACCGAATCGCCGAGACGATCGGCGACGGGGATGAAAATTTCCTGGGTTTCGTTGCGCTTCTGGTATTCGTATGAGGAAAGTTCCTCGAAGCGCGCCAGCCGCGCCTTCGATTTCGCCTGGCGGCCCTTGGGGTTCTGCCGCACCCATTCGAGTTCCTTTTGCATCGA
>VBCJ01000040.1 GCA_005884335.1 Betaproteobacteria bacterium
TCGGCGGCCGAGGCCTGGCACAAGAAGTACCGGGCGCTGCAGATCAACCACATGGTGGCGGTGAAGGAATCCCTGTCGCGATCCGAGCCGGAAGCCGTGCGCGAGATCTACCGCCTCCTGGCCGAGAGCAAGAAGGCGGCGAAGCTGCCCAAACCGGGCGAGTTCGACACCCATCCGTTCGGCCTCGAGGCGAACCGGCGCAGCCTCGAAGTCGTCATCGACACCGTCTACCAGCAGGGGATGATTCCGCGGCGCTTTGCCGTGGACGAGCTGTTCGACGACGTGACGCGCAAGCTGGTTTGAAGCAAAACTACTGTGCAAGCCCCCTAGGACGCACGCAGAGTCGATGATCATCGATTGCCACGGCCACTACACCACCGCTCCCAAACAGCTCGAGGAGTGGCGAAAGCGCCAGATCGCCGGGCTCGAGGATGCGAGGAACACTCCCGTCAAGGGCAGTCTCGGCATCAGCGACGACGAGATCCGCGCGAGCCTCGAGGGCGCGCAGCTGAAGCTGCAGCGCGAGCGCGGCACCGACATCACCATCTTCTCGCCGCGCGCGATGGGAATGAGCCATCACATCGGCAACGAGACCACGAGCCGGCACTGGTCGGAGCACTGCAACGAGACGATCCACCGCGTGTGCATGCTCTATCCGGAGAAGTTCGTCGGCGTGTGCCAGCTTCCGCAAAGTCCCGGCGTTTCGCCGAAGAACTGCGTTCCGGAGCTGGAGCGCTGCGTGAAGGAATTCGGCTTCATCGGCTGCAATCTCAATCCGGACCCGTCGGGGGGCTATTGGAAGGAGCCGCCCCTCACCGACAAATGGTGGTACCCCCTGTACGAGAAGATGGTCGAGCTGGAGGTGCCAGCGATGGTGCACGTCAGCGCCTCTTGCAATCCCAGTTTCCACGGGACCGGCGCGCACTACATCAACGGCGACACCACCGCGTTCATGCAGTTCATCACCGCGGATCTGTTCAGGGATTTCCCCACTCTGAAATTCATCATTCCGCACGGCGGCGGCGCGGTGCCCTACCACTGGGGCCGCTACCGGGGCCTCGCGCAGGACATGAAGCGCCCGCCGCTGAAAGAGCTGCTCATGAACAACGTCTTCTTCGACACCTGCGTCTATCACCAGCCCGGCATCGATCTGCTCCTCAAAGTGATCCCCGCCGACAACATCCTTTTCGCCTCCGAGATGGTCGGTGCGGTGAAGGGCGTGGACCCGGAGACCGGATTCAACTACGACGACACCAAGCGCTACATCGATGCAATCGACTGGGTGAGCAAGGCCGACAAGGAGAAGATCTTCCACGGCAACGTGAAGAAGGTGTACCCGCGCTTCGCCAGGACCGCGAAGCGCTGGGACCGTGCACGGACGTGAACGGCGTGCGCCAAACGGCTTGTCGCTTTCAGGCGACATCCTGCACGTTAAAAAATAGTCAATCGGATCAAAACAGTTCCGCGGGGCCCGTCGGCATGCGAGAAATATTGCCTCAAATACGCTGGCGCGCCGTGCCCGCCTGATCTATCTTATGCCGTTGTCCTGACGACCGGCCGACAAGCCGGGATGGGGAGGTCACATGAGCGACCAGTTCTGGATGATATGGCCCGGCAACGCTGTGGCTTCCGCGTTGATTTTGTTCGCCATCGCGATGCCGTTCCTGTATGCCGCGCGCAAGCTCGTCCACAATCTGCTCCACTCGGTCGGCCACATGATCGGGGGGCCGTTGAGGCTGGGCGCGCGCTGGCTCTTCGCCACGGCACGGGACATGAAGGAACGCAACAAGGTGGTCCTGCTCGCGCACGGGCGCGAGGAGGTGGGCCAGCATATCGAGCGCGAGTTCGAGCGCATCGGCGCGCTCGTGACGCGCGATCTGGAAGGCTATCCGGCGCTGCAGCGCAAGCTGCTCGAGGAGATCACCCGCGTCGAGGAGGACTACAAGAAATGCGGCGAGGTGCCGCCGCCGCCGCCCGAATGGGTCGAGGCCGTCACTGCCATCGCCAAGGTCAAATCCGACAGCAACGAGATGGTTCAGCGGATCCTGGAAGAGATCAAGCGCTCGGTCCACGCCATCCACGACAAGGCGCTCGGCGAGTACCGCCGCGCCTACGAGTCGCGGCACAAGATCCTGAACGGGTTCATGCCCTTCTGGCGCTCGCTCGACAAGACCTTCGGGCAGGTGGACAAGAAGCTCACCGGGCTGCACGACACGTCTTCGAAGATCGACGCGCAGATGGAGAAATACGAGCAGATCAACAAGAAGACGGACAAGGTCGAGCACGCGCTGACTGTGTCCGCGTTTACGCAGTTTGCGATTTCATCGCTTGTCCTGCTGATCGCGGTGGGCGGGGCGCTCGTCAACTTCAAACTGATCGCTCTTCCGTTTTCCGAGATGGTCGGCGCGGGGGACTACCTGACCTCCACGCTGCGCGCTTCCGACGTGGCGGCGCTCGTCATCATCTTCCTCGAGACGACGATGGGCCTGTTCGTGATGGAGACGCTGCGCATCACGCATCTGTTCCCCATCATCGCCAACACGAGCGAGCGCATGCGGCGCCGCGTGCTCTGGGTCGCGGTGGTATTTCTCTTCATCTTTGCCGGAATCGAAGCCTCGCTCGCCCTGATGCGCGACATGCTCTCGGCCGACAAGCAGGCGCTGGTCCAGTCGCTCGCGAGCGCGCAGCAGGCGCCGCCCGATCCCCTGCTCAGGCTCATCCCGACGACGGCGCAGATGGTTCTCGGTTTCGTTCTGCCCTTCGCCCTGGCATTCGTGGCGATCCCGCTCGAATCCTTCATTTATTCGCTGCGCACGGTCGGCGGAGCGGCCGTGGTGATGCTGGTGCGCGTGATGGGGTTCCTGCTGCGCGTCCTCGGCAACGTGGTGCGGCAGCTGTTCAGGGTGCTGATCGCCGCGTACGACGTCACCATCGTGCTGCCACTGCTCATCGAGCGCCTGGTGAAGGCG
This sequence comes from Betaproteobacteria bacterium, assembly GCA_005884335.1. Classification (GTDB taxonomy): domain Bacteria; phylum Pseudomonadota; class Gammaproteobacteria; order Burkholderiales; family SG8-39; genus VBDM01. Next base: position 2,970 of record VBCJ01000040.1, read on the forward strand.
GCCCGCTCGGAGGGCGGTGAGGCTGAATCGCGCCCCGTCAAGCGCGCCGCGTAAAGGGACGATCATGGTCAAACGCCTGCTTCTCGCGTCGCTGCTCGGATTGTCGGTTTCGACATGCACCGACCAGCGCAGCCACACCCATGCCGTCTACATGCTGATCGACACTTCGGGCACCTACGCGGCGGAAGTCGGAAAGGCTCAGCGCATCATCAACTACCTGCTCGGCACGCTGCAATCGGGGGATTCGCTCGCGGTGGCGCGGGTGAAAACGCGCAGCTTCAGCGAGAAGGACATCATCGCGAAAGTCACCTTCGACAGCCGCCCCTCGCAGGCGAACGCGCAGAAGCGCGCCTTCCGCGACAAGATCGACGCGTTCGTCAAGTCGGTGGGCGGCAGCGCCTACACCGACATCACCGGCGGCCTGATCCAGGGCGGGATGTACCTGAACGAAACCGGAGCCGGAAGGAAGACCATCCTCATCTTCTCCGACATGCAGGAGGAGCTCGACAAGGTCACCATCCGCGATTTCCCGATCAACCTGAAGAACATCCGGGTCGTCGCG
>VBCJ01000133.1 GCA_005884335.1 Betaproteobacteria bacterium
CCCATCCTGTGGGGGATCGCGCTCTGGGCGGCGGTGCATCTGATCTCGCGCGGGGACACCGCTTCGCTGATTTTCTTCGGTGGATTTCTGCTGCTCGCGGCATCGGGTACGGTGCTGCAGGATCGGCGCAAGGACAGAATGATCGGCGTGGACTGGCAGCGTTTCGCCGTCACGACCTCCAACTTCCCGTTCGCGGCGATCATCCAGGGGCGCAACCAGTTCAGGTTCGACGAAATCGGGTGGGGGAAAGTGCTCGCCGGACTCGCGTTGTACTTCGTGCTCGCGTTCCTGCATCCTTATCTTTTCGGCGCCAGGCCCTACTGAGCGATGCGCGGCGGCCTTGCCGGCCTGCTGATTGCCTCTGCGTGCTGCATCGCGCACGCCCAGGCCCCTTTCCCGAACCGGCCGATCCGTCTCATCGTCACCTCGCCCGCGGGCGGCGCGAACGACATCCTCAACCGGACCCTCGCCGCGAAGCTCTCCGAGTCGATCGGCCAGCCCCTCCTGATCGACAACCGGCCGGGCGCATCCGGATTTGTCGCCGCGGAGATGGTCGCGAAGTCTTCCGCCGACGGCTACACGCTGCTCGGCGCGACCGAGGCGACCCTCGTCGCGAACCCGCTCTTTTTCAGGAAAGTGCCCTACGATACGCAACGCGATTTCTCGCCGGTCACCATGACGGTGGAGGTGAACTACGTGCTGCTCGTGCACCCTTCGGTGGCGGCGAGCTCGGTGCCGGAACTGATCGCGCTCGCGCGCTCGAAACCGGGTGCGCTCAACTACGCTTCGTCCGGAAACGGCAGCGCGTTTCACCTCGGAATGGAGATGTTCAAGCGCATGGCCGGCGTCGATATAGTGCATGTGCCGTTCAAGGGCAGCGCGCTGTCGGTCAATGCGATGCTCGCCGGGGAAGTGCAGATCATGCTGAACGGCACGCCGACCGGCATGCCGCTCGCGAGATCCGGGAAGCTACGTGCGCTTGCGGTCGCGGGCGCGAAGCGCTCCGCGCTGGCGCCCGAACTCCCGACCATCGCCGAGTCGGGCCTGCCGGGGTTCGAGATGAGCGGCTGGTTCGGCACGGTCGCGCCCGCCGGAACGCCGGCGAGCGTGATCGCCAAGCTCAACGACGAGTACCTGCGCGCGCTGCATTCGCCCGAGGTGCGCGAGCGGCTCGAGAGTTTCGGCTTCGAGGTCGTCGGGAACACGCCCGAGGAGTTCGCCTCCCGCATGCGCAGCGAATCGCAGAGATTGGCGCGCGTGATACGGGAGTCCGGCGCAAACCCCGAATGAAGCCGGGAAACCCTGTCGCCCCGGCGCGGCACGGTTTACAATCGCGGTTTTCGCTTCGAGCACAAGGCTCATGACCCAGGAAGAACTCCTCGCTCTCCGGAAACAGCCGGCCCTCGCGACGGGCGCGCTCAGCGAGCGCATCGTCGCCGAAAAACAGGGGCCGATCGGCTGGCTCACTTTCAACAACCCCGCCCGGAGGAACGCCATCTCGATCGACATGTGGGAGGCGATCCCGAAGGCGCTCGACCGCTTCGAGCAGGACCCCGAGGTCCGCGTAATCGTGCTGAAAGGCGAGGGCGACAAGGCCTTCGTCTCCGGCGCGGATGTCTCGCAATACGAGAAGCAGCGTTCGAGCGCCGAGGGAATCCAGTACTACGAGGAGATCGCCGGCCGCGTGTCCGAGCGCCTGCAGGGCTGCGACAAGGTGATCATCGCCATGATCCGCGGATATTGCCTGGGGGCGGGCGTGAACATCGCGCTGTGCTGCGACCTGCGGATCGCCGCTGAGGATGCGAGGCTCGGCATTCCCGCGGCGAAGCTGGGCCTGGGCTACCGCGCCTCGTCGCTGAAGAACCTGGTCGATACGGTCGGCCCGGCCTACGCGCGCGAAGTGCTCATCACCGGACGCCATTTCAGCGCCGCGGAGGCGAAAACGATGGGCCTCGTGCACCGCGTGGCGCCGGTCGCGGAGCTGGAATCGCTCGTCCTCGAGTATTGCGCGATGATTTCGGAGAACGCGCCTCTCACGATCCGGGCGTCCAAGCGCATCGTCCGCGAGCTGCTGAAATCGAGCGCGACGTTCGACGCGGAGGCGTGCGCGGCGCTCGTCAAGCAATGCTTCGAGAGCCAGGATTACATCGAAGGCCGGCGCGCTTTCATGGAGAAGAGGAAACCGCTATTCCAGGGAAAATAGAACCCGCGGTTTCAGAAGCCGGGGCGAGAACTGGAGGAAGGACCATGAGAGGGACTTCGGCTGCTGTCATCGCGCTGGCCTGGGCGGCCGGCGGGCTCGCGCAGGCACCATTCCCGAACCGGCCGGTGACGATGGTGGTCGGATTCGCTCCGGGCGGAGGGACCGACATCACCGCCCGCATCATCGTGAAGAAGCTCTCCGAAAACGTCGGCCAGAGCATCGTGGTCGAGAACCGGCCCGGCGCGGGCGGCAGCATCGCCGCGACGGCGGTGGCCAAGGCCGCACCCGACGGATACACGATTCATCTCGCCAATGTCGGTGCATTGTCGGTGGCGCCGCACCTCAATTCCAATCTTCCCTACAACCCGCAGCGCGACTTCGCCCCGATCAGCATGGCCGTCGTGCTCGACAACGTCCTCGTCGTTCACCCTTCAGTGCAGGCAAGGACCCTCGCCGAATACGTGAAGGAAGCGAATGAGAGACCCGGCGGCATGCCTTACGGCACGTCGGGCATAGGCGGCGCCGGCCACCTCGCCGGCGAGCTGCTCAAGCTGATGGCCAAGGCCAATCTGGTTCACGTCCCCTACAAGGGCGGCGGGCCGGCGATGAGCGACATACTCGGCGGGCAGATCCCGTCGATGATCGCGACCGCCCCCACTGCCGCGCCGCACGTGAAAGCCGGCAAGATTCGCGCGCTCGCGACCACCGGGACGAAGCGATCGACCTTCTTTCCCGATGTGCCGCCGGTCGCAGAGGCCGGCTACCCGGGCTTCGAAGCCGTCAATTGGTATGCCTACGTCGCGCCGGCGAAAACTCCAAAGGAGATCGTCGATCGCTGGAACCGCGAGATCGTCAAGGTGCTCAACACGCAGGAAACACGCGAGCAGCTGCTCGCGAACGGCATGGAGCCGACCCCTTCGACGCCGGAAGAGCTCGCCCGCTACATGGAGCGCGAGCTCGCGACCTGGGGCCGGGTGGTGAAGGAAGCGGGGATCCAGGCGGAATAAAACCGGGGACAGACCACGGTTTTCCGGATGACCACATTGTGCCGGCCCTGCACAGATGAAAAACCGTGGTCTGTCCCCGGTTTCAGTCCATGCGCACGGCGATTTTTCCAAGGTGGGCATTCGATTCCATGTAGTTCTTGGCCGCGGGCAGCTCGGAGAACGGAAACACCCGGTCGACGAGCGGCCGGATCTTTCCCCCGGCGATGAAGGGAAGAATATCGGCGGCGAAGCCCCGCACGGTCACGGCACGCTGCTCGGCGTTGCGCAGGCGGTTGGAGACGCCGAAGAGCGTCAGGCGCTTGGTGTGCAGCGCCTCGATGTCGATCTCGCTTTTCAGGACCCCATCGACGTAGCCGACGGTCGCATGCCTGCCCTCGTACGCGAGCGCGCGGAGGGTCTCGGCGAACATCGATCCGCCGACGTTGTTCACGACGAGATTGGCGCCCTTGCCTCCGGTCGCCTTCATCACCGCGTCTGCAAAGTCCCCGGCGCGCGTGCGGACACCTGCGTCGAGGCCCATCGCTTTCAGCCTTTCGAGCTTCTCGGCCGAGCCCGAAGTGCCGATCACCTTGGCGCCCAGCGCCTTGCCGGTCTGCAGCGCAGCGACCCCGACCCCGGCCGAGATGCCGGTGACGAGCAGCCACTCGCCGGCCTTGAGCTTCCCCTGGGCAATGAGCATATCGTGCACGACCATGAAAGCGAGCGGGATGGATCCCGCCTCTTCCCAGGAAAGATTCTTGGGCACGACGATCGCCTCGCGTGCGTCCATGAGCGAGTATTCTGCAAACGATCCCGCGCAGCGCCCCATGACCCGCTCGCCCGTCTTGAAGCCCGTGACGCCTGCCCCGAGCTTGGCGACCTCGCCCGCGCCTTCGGCGCCGGCGGCCTTTGCCGCGCCGCCCGCCTTGACGCTGTGCCCGACGATCAGCTCGCCGCGATTCAAGCCCGCCGCGCGCATGCGAACGAGCAGTTGTCCCGGGCCGGGCTCGGGCACTGGCGCGTCACGCAGCTCAAGAGTGGTTTTCCCGGATTCGGGGCGGATCCAATACGATTTCATTTCATTGCCTCCCGTGCGGCGCCGGTGAGCCGCAGAATGTGCATTCCGGTGTTGGCGCGGTCGACCGCGTAGATGTAGCCGCGCTCGTCGACCTCGACGTTGTTGGTCTGGATTGCGATCTTGCAGCGCTCTTCCGCCCCCTTGCCTACGCAGCGCTTCTCGGTCCTTGCCGTGACGGCGGGAACATAATAGGCGATCTCCCTCGGACGGAAAGGATCGCGGATGTCGAGTGCGCGCACCCCGGCGTTGAAGTGCGCAAAGAACATGATGCGCTTGTAATACACGGGAGCGAAGCTCTCGTTCGAGGAGTGGGTGCCGAAGCGCCCGCCGCGGCTGCAGAAGGCGCCGCTTTTCTCGGGCGCGGCCCAGCTCGACACGCCGACCGGCCGAGTCTCGTCGGTGACGTCGACGAAGATGACCATCTGGCGCGCCTCCTGGCACTCGTTGCGGAAGGTTTCGCCGGTCACGACGACGAAATCCCGCTTGCGCGCGTCCTTGTCCTTGGCGAATTCCGCGATCTCCATGCCCAGAACGGGAAACGTCGTGTGCGCGCCGAATTGCGGCGGGAAATCGAGCCGCGAGACCTGCGGATAGACGAGGTTCTCGGGCGTGGGCTCTTTCGGGCCGTTCAGGAGCTTTTCGCGGTCGACGATCTGCAGGACGCCGCGGCTGTTTGCACCATAGGCGAAATAGACGCGATTGTGTTTCGCGCCGGTCGAAACGGGCCCGTGTAGCGTGCTCGGCACCGGACCGCTCGCGCCGGGCTCGTGCCCGGGCAACCCGAAGTTGCGCACCAACACGGGCTTCGCCGGATCGCTCAGGTCGTAGACCTGCGGATGGCGCCGGGCGCGCCAGCCTTCGACGCCCGAGACGAGAAACGCGATGCCCGTGTCGCACTCCCACCAACTCTTGTGCGTGCCCTCGAGCTTGGCGACGACGGTGGTGAGGAGAGCGGGCTTGGCCGGGTCGGCCACGTCCCAGATCTCGTGCGCCGTGTCGCCGTAGCTGCGCAGCAGGTAGACCTTGCTCTTGTCGCCCTTGGGCAGCTCGGAGCCGTCGCACACCTGCACCATCTGCGCGCCGCCCGCCTCGTCCTTCCCCGCTTCGCCGGGAACGTGGGCGAGATAGCGCGGGCTCTTGGGATCGGTCACATCGAGGATCGAGGTGCCGTTGGGCTCCTCCGCGCCGCTCAGAGGATTGCGCGAGAGCCCGCCGTGATGGCCGATGTACGCGATCCAGCGACCGCCTTGCCTATGAACGAGCGGCTGGTAAGCGCTGCGTCCCTGGAGATCGTGATAGCCGACGAGCTCCATGTCGCGTGACTCGGCCTTCGCCGCAGTCTGTGCGAACGCGCTCCCGCACAGCAGGAAGACAGCGAAAGTCCAGTACCGATACCTCATGGGCTCCTCGTCAATCGACTTTCGCGCCGACGTCCTTCACCAGCTTCGCGTATTTTGCGTACTCGCTTCGGATTTCTGCAGCGAATTCCTCGGGCGTGGTGATCCAGGGCTCGACCCCGCCCGCGTTGCTCAGCTTATCCCGTACATCCGGGAGCACCAGCGCCTTGTTCACTTCGGCGCGCAGGCGGGCGAGCACGGGCTCCGGAGTGCCGGAGGGCGCGAACAGGCCATACCACTGGATCATCACGAAATCCGGATAGAACTCGGCAATCGCCGGCACCTCGGGCAAGATGCGTGAGCGCTGCGGACCGGTGAAAGCGAGCGCGCGCAAGCGCCCGGCCTTGATCTGCGGCGCAGTCGAGGTGCCCGACATCATCACGGGAACTTCGCCCGCGACGGTGGCGGTAGTCGCCGGCACGCCGCCCTTGTACGGAATGTGGATCATGTTGATTCCGGCGCGCGCCTTCAAGCGCTCCATGGTGAGGTGGTGCTGGCTGCCGTTGCCGCCCGAGCCGTAGTGCAGCGGCGGGTTGGCACGGCGCGCGTATTCGATGAACTCCGGAAACGTCTGCGCCGGTACCGATGGATTGACCGCCATGAAAAACCCATTCGAGACGAGGCTCGCCACCGGAACGAGATCCTTCTGCGGGTCGAAAGGCATTGTCGCGTAGAGATGCGGGTTGATCACCAGCAGGCTGTCCATCCCGAGGAGCAGGACGTGGCCGTCGGCGGGTGACCTGGCGACGAGCTCCCCGGCGAGATTGCCGTTCCCTCCGACGCGATTTTCGACGACCACCGGCTGGCCGAGCGTATCACCGAGCTTGGGCGCGATGAGGCGCGCGACGATGTCGGGGCCGCCCCCGGGCGTAATCGGCACTAGGAGGCGAATCGGCCGCGACGGATACTGCGCGGCTGCGCCGTGACAGAGCAGCGAGGCGAGGAGTGCGATGAAGAGGCGGGAGAAGCGGCGGCGCATCGGTTCAACGTTCACTAGAGCCTCGCTCAGTGACCCGACCTCAAGTGTTCCGCCTTCCACCGCATCGCCGCGTGGATTCGCACTCGGCCGCTCGGGTGATCGAAGAAGACAAACTCCTCGACGGGCCCGGGGTCGAGCTTGCGATAGTCGCCCAGTTTCAAGTCGATCAATGCCTCGCCGTCGGGCTGGTTGGCCGCGTTCAGCCCGAAGATATCCGCCTCGTATTCCATGGTGCGGATATACGTGTTCGTGATGGGCGTGAGCACGAAGGCGTAGATGGAGATGAGAAGAGCGAAGAGCGGCAGCGCGGCGACGTCGTCCACGCCGCGCACCCGCCACGAGCCGCCCCAGCGGGTCAGCGCCCGGGCGACCGCCCACCGCAGAAAGGCAAAGCCGAGAACGGTCAGCACGCCGAAGAACAAGACCTGCTTGTACACGTGATTGAGGACGTAGTGTCCGATTTCGTGTCCCATCACGGTTTCGATTTCCGGGAGGGTGCAGCGCTTGAGCAGGTTGTCGTTCAGGGTGATGCGCTCGGTGCCGAGAAAGCCGCTGACGTTGGCGCTGACGCGCGTCGATTGCCGCGAGGCATCCATCACGTACACATTGCCGGCGGGGATGCCGCTGGCCCGCGCCATGCTCAGGATCGGGTCCTTGATGCGCGGGTCGTCGAGTTCGGTGTACTTGTTGAAGAGCGGCGCGATGTAGACCGGAGCGATCACGGCAGTGAACATCTGGAAGACGATCGTCACGGCGCTGCCCCAGATCCACCAGCTTCGCGGTGCGCGCCGCAGCACGCCGTAGAACACGATCAGGAACAGGCCGCCGAGCACGATTCCGACCGCCAGCATCTTCAGCTTGTCGCCGAGCCAGGGGCCGAACGTCTGGGTCGCCAGACCATACGCGTGCTCGCGCACAAAGCCTTCATACGCGGTGAGAGGAAACACGAGGACTGAAGTGACGGTGACGAACTGAACCCAGTAAAGAAATGTCTGCAGCGGCTTGAAGCGGGTGATGCGCTCCGCCAGGTCGCGCATGCGGGCCGACCATCCCGTGGAAAGCAGGAGAAAATACACTGCGGCCGAAGCCAGGAAGTCCCAAAGCAGAAGCCAGTAGCCGCCTTCGAAATAAGCGTCGGAGCGCGCCTTCTTGTCGGGCGGGACCGTAGCCAGGTAGGCGTTCGTGGCCGCCAGCGGATCGAAGTGGTCGCTCGCCTGGGCTGCGGAAGGAACGGGAAGTTGCTCTTCGGCGGCCGCGGCACCCTGCGCGTAGAGACACGCACCGAAAAGCAGCGGAGAGAATAGGGCTAAGTATCTTTTCATGTTTGCGCGCTAACTATCCTGTCGCGCGTTCATTTAACGGGCACCCGCCGGTCCCCCGCCTCGCCGATCCCGTTCAGGTACAGCTCCCATACCTGGAGGTTCTTCTCGCAGGCATCGACCACCGCGTCTTCCATGTGCAACTGCCTGGCGAAACGCTCGACCGCACGCCAGCCCGCGTCGGAATGCTCGATGTCGGCCTCTTCGTGCAGCTCGAAGAATTCGAGATCGTCGTCGGAGAGATTGAACAACTTTCCCCAGCGTGCGCGCTCCAGGCCGAACCAGCCGTGTTTCTTCATGATGCCGGTGCCGTAGCCCGGGACGTTCGCGCGTTCGGCGCAGGTGTTGGCGACGATGCCTTCCAGCCAGTGCCGGTTCGCCATCAGGCCCTCCCAGGCGACCCAGGCGAGCTGCGTCGTGGGAATGGGCGCTGCCGCGCGGATCTCGCTGCGCTTCAAACCGATTCGCGTTCCCAGGTCTTCCAGGATCTCCCAGTGAGCCCTTCCGCCGCCGTGTTCGTGATCGGCGATCACCTCTTCGCTGCATGCGCGGATGATGCCGATGCGCGTGTCCCAGTCGGGGCAGTTGGTCGCCACTTTCAGCTTGAGCACGGAATTTCGATGACGCGTATTCAGGCGGTGCTGCATGGCGAACATGCGCGCCCGGCCCCTCGTCAGCTCCTCGTGAAAATAGCGCGTGCGCCGGGAGAAATCATCGACCCCCCGGTCCAGCCGCGCGAGCACGCTCTTCCTGGGCATGGTCTGTTCAGAATTTCGCGATCTCGCGCGCGGCGCCCGTGACCTGCAGGATGTGCATTCCCGTGTTCGCGCGATCGACGATGTAGATGTAACCGCGGTCGTCGACTTCGAGGTTGTTGGTCTGGATCGCCACTTTGCAGCGCTCCTTGCCGTCCGAGAGCTTCACGCAGCGCTTGTCGGTCTTGCCGGTCTTCGCAGGAATGTAATAGCCGACTTCCTTCGGTTGATACGGGTCGCGGATGTCGATGGCGCGCACGCCGGCGTTGAACCAGGCGACGAACACCAGGCGCTTCGCGTACATCGGCGGCTGGTTTTCGTTGGGAGAGTGAGCGCCGAAGCGGCCGCCGCGGGAGCAGAAACTGCCGCTCGCCTCCGGCACGTTGAAATTCGAGACGTTGAAGGGCTTCGCCTCGGCCGTCACATCCACGATCCACACTCTCTGGCGCGTTTCACGGCACTCGTTCACGATCTGCTCGTTGACGACCATCACGAAATCGCCCACCGCGCCCTGCGCGTCCTTTGCGAACTCGGGGACGGGCATGCGCAAGAGCGGCAGCGTGGTGTGCGCGCCGTTGGTGGGCTGCAGGTCGAGCCTGCCGACCTGCGGGTAGAGCAGGTTCTCGTTGGTCGGCTCCTTGGGGCCGTTCAAGAGCTTCTCGCGGTCGACGATCTGCAGCACCCCGTCCTTGTTCGTGCTGTAGCCGAAATAGATGCGGTTGCCCTTGGGGCCCGTGGAGATGGGGCCGTGCAGATCGGCCGGCGCCTCCCCGGGTGATCCCGCCTGCTGCCCGGGCAGGCCAAAATTGCGGATGAAGACCGGATTCGCAGGATCGGAGAGGTCGTAGACCTGGGTCATGCGCCGCACGCGCCAGCCTTCGATCCCGGAGACGAGGTAGGCGATGCCGCTGTCGCACTCCCACCAGTTCTTGTGAGTGCCCTTCAAGCCCTTGACGATCGTGGTGAGCAAGCCCGGCCTGGCCGGGTTGCTCACGTCCCAGATTTCGTGCGCGGCATTGCCGAAGGTGCGAAGCAGATACACCTTGCTCTTGTCGCCCTTGGGGAGCTCGCTGCCGTCGCACGCGCGCACCATCTGAGCCCCGCCCGCCTCCGCCAATCCCGGCTCGCCGGGAATGTGGGCGAGGTAGCCGGGTTTTTTCGGATCGGTCACATCGACGATGGACGTGCCGTTGTCTTCCTTCTTTCCCGTGAGGGGGTTCAGGATGTTGTCGCCGTGATGGCCGACATAGGCGATCCAGCGGTTCCCCTGTCTGTGAACAATCGGCTGATAGGCGCTGCGCCCTTGGAGGTCGTGGTAACCGACGAGCTCCATGTTGCGTTTCTCCGCCTTGTTCTCCGCCGGCACGGCCGACGCGAGCAGGGCAGCGAATACCGCAATCCCAGCGGTACCTTTCGTGCAAAAGCTCGACATGCTTTCCTCCTTGGGTGATTTTTCTGAGCTTCTTATCTGCTGCGCCTCGACCTTGCACCGCGGCGCTTGTGCCGCTGAGCGGCGCTTCGCGCGGGCTTTTTCGGCACGTAGCCGATCGCCTCGACTTCGAGCCCGCAGTCCATCGGGGTGCGCCCGGCCTGGATGCGCGTCCTCGCGGGCAGGGTTTCGCGGCCCGAGAAATACGTGCGGTAGATCCGATCGAACTCCTCGGCGTCACGCTGATCGCGCAGCCACACGATGACCTTCAGCAGGCAATCCATGTTCGAGCCGGCCGCTTCCACCAGCCTTTTCATGTTGTCCATCACGAGGCGCACCTGCTCGGCAAAGGGCGGATTCGGGAAAGGCGGAATCGGACGCCCTTGTTCCCGTGCCTCGCGCACCGCCCGGGAAAACGCCTCGTCGAACGGCGGCAGGCCCGAAATAAAAATCAGGTCGCCGTGGCGCACGCACAGGTTGAAGGGCGCATTCGTCGCGGGCAGGCCGGCGTCGTAATTGTGCTTTTCCATCGTCTTCTGCCGTGCGCCGAATGGTATGACGCCTCCGGCGCACGCGCAACGCCGGTCTGCGACCCCGGCTGCTGCGCCGCGAACCCGTTCCAGGTGCCGGAACGGCTGCGGGACGCTCTATTTGCAAGGCCGTCCCCGATTGCCTAGGATTCGGTCCTGATGAAAACGGATTCCGCGCGGCGCAACTTTCTTCGGACCGGTGCCTGCGCGTTGGGAGCTTTGCTCATGTCTGTCGAATCACCCGCGGCGAGCGGCCCGCTTGCGCGGCGCGTCCCGAAAACCGGAGAACCTGTCCCCGCGGTCGGCCTGGGCACCTGGCAGGTGTTCGACGTCGCCTCCGATACGAAGGAGAAGGCGCAGGCCCAAGAGACCCTGAAGATGTTCGTCGAACTGGGCGGCCGCGTGGTCGACAGCTCCCCGATGTACGGCTCCTCAGAATCCGTGACCGGCGAGCTCGCCGCAACGCTCGGCGCCAAGGCCAAGCTTTTCGTCGCAACCAAGGTCTGGACGAGCGGCAGGCAGGCGGGCATCCGTCAGATGGAGGACTCGATGAGAAAGCTGCGCGTGGAGCGCCTCGACCTGATGCAGGTGCACAACCTGGTGGACGCGCCCACGCATCTTGCGACGCTGCGCGAATGGAAAAATGCCGGCCGCGTCCGCTACCTCGGCGTGACCCACTATCACGCCGGGGCGCACGCCGATCTGGAAAAAATCATCCGGCCGGGAGACATCGATTTCGTCCAGGTGAACTACTCTCTCGCCGAACCCGAGGCCGATCGGCGCCTGCTCGCCGCCGCGGCCGACAGCCGCACCGCGGTGATCGTCAACCGGCCCTTCGCGGAAGGGTCGATGTTCCGCCGCGTGCGCGACAAGGCGCTGCCCGCGTGGGCCCAGGAAATCGGCTGCGCGAGCTGGGCGCAGTTCTTCCTGAAATGGATCCTCGGGCATCCCGCGGTGACCTGCGCCATTCCGGGCACGCGCAATCCCAAGCACGTGGTGGACAATCTCGGCGCCGCCTCAGAGCCGCTCCCGGATGAAGCGACGCGGAGAAAAATGTCGGATTACTTCAGGTCACTGTGATTTCGGCGGCGCGGGCCACTGAATGTACGGCGGGTTCGGCTGCTTGTCGGGAGGGACGTAGGCTTGCGCCGGCCGACCGACTGCACCCAGGCTGCCGATGAATCGATACATCGCCCGCAAGTCCGCTTCGGTCATCGCGTTCACGTTGAACCACGGCATGGGGGGGCGGGTTTTCAAGCTCTTCGCGTATTTCACCCACTCCACCTCGGTCATCGTGGACGCGGTGACACGCAGATTGGGTGCGTAGGTCGTGCCCCACGGGCCGCGAAAGCCGAGCGGGCCGCTGCCGAGCAACCAATCTCTCTCCGGAACATTTCCGCCGCTTGGGGCGTACCCGTCGGTATGGCAATCGTTGCAGCCGCCGATCATCACTAGGTACCGGCCGCGCTCGAGTTGTTGCTTGCTCCGTGACTTTCCGGCGCTCGCGGCCTTCGCGGCATCGGCGGCATTCGCCGTGCACGACAGCGCGAGCGTCGCTGCGACCGCACCGCGCAGGACCCAATTCCCTCTCATGAACGCCCTCCCCTGAAGATGTCGGTCCAATCCGCGTCTTGCCCGGTTCGACCATCTTGGCAGGCGGCACGGGAAGCGTCAACGATCGCGTAGAATCCCTTGCCTAAGAAACTTTCCCGGTAATCCGGTGCCCCGGGAAGGAAAATCCGGCGTGCGCACGCTCTATTTCCTCATCTTCATCACCCTGCTCAACCACTCCGTGTTCGCGGGGATGCGCGTGTCGGTATCGCTCTATGCCCTTCACCTGCACGCGACGCCGTTCACGGTCGGCGTGCTGATGGCCTTGTACGCCTTGCTGCCGATGCTCTCGGCAGTCAGCATGGGACGCCTGATCGACCGCATCGGCTCTCGAGTGCCCATGCTCATCGGATCGATCGCGATCGCGCTCGGCGCGCTGGTCCCCTACTTGTGGCCGACGCTGACGGCGCTCCATCTCACGAGCGTCCTGATCGGCTCGGGCTTCATGATGTACCAGGTCGCCGCGCAGAACATCATCGGCTACATCGGCCCCCCCGAGGATCGCCCAATGACCTTCAGTCTCGCGGCACTGGGAGTTTCGGTATCGGGCTTCGTGGGCCCGATGCTCGCTGGATTCGGGATCGACGCACTCGGCTACATCGCGACCTTCGGGGCATTCGCTGCGTTTCCGCTGCTTCCGATCGCCGTGCTGGGACTGAACAAGCTGCGCCTCCCGCAGCCGCACGCCAATGCACTGCCCGAGCCGGGCCGCAGCGTCGTCGATCTCCTGCGCCACCGGGTGCTCCGTCATGTCTTTGTCGCCAGCGGCCTCTTGGCCGCCGCGTGGGACATGTTTACGTTCGCGATTCCGATCTACGGCTCGCGCATCGGATTGTCGGCGTCGAGCATCGGCCTGGTGCTCGGCTCGTTTTCCGTGGCGACTTTCGTCATCCGGGGGCTTCTGCCTGCGATATCGCGGCGGCTGAGCGCATGGCCGCTCCTCACGGTATCTCTGGGGACGGCAGCAACGGTTTTTTTCCTATTTCCATTGCTCGAGCGCGCGAGCTTCCTGATGGCCGTTGCCTTTCTGCTGGGTCTGGGGCTCGGGATGTCGCAGCCGATGGTCATGTCCCTACTCCATAACACGGCGCCCGCCGGCCGGGTCGGCGAAGCGATAGGCGTGCGCATGAGCCTCGTCAACATGAGCCAGATCGCGATG
>VBCJ01000041.1 GCA_005884335.1 Betaproteobacteria bacterium
TCCGCAATCCGGATTCACCCACAGGCGCTCCAGGGGGATCACCCGCTCGGCTTTTTCGAGCAGTCTCAGCATGTCCCCGGCGTCCGGCACCCGCGGAGAGTGGATGTCGTACACCCCCGGGCCGATCTCGTTCGGGTAGCGGAACTCGCCGAAGCCTTCGAGCAATTCCATGTCCGAGCGCGAGGTTTCGATTGTGATCACGTCGGCGTCGAGCGCGGCGATCGCCGGCAGGATGTCGTTGAACTCGGCGTAGCACATGTGGGTGTGGATCTGCGTCTCGTCGGCCACGCCGCAGGATACCAGCTTGAACGCGCGCACCGCCCAGTCGAGATACTGCGCCCAGTCCCGCTTCTTGAGCGGAAGACCTTCGCGCAAGGCCGGCTCGTCGATCTGGATGATGGCGGTGCCGGCGCGCTCGAGGTCGAGCACTTCGTCGCGCAACGCCAGCGCGATCTGCAGCGCGGTCGTGCTGCGGGGCTGATCGTCGCGCACGAACGACCATTGCAGCATGGTGATCGGCCCGGTGAGCATGCCCTTCATCGGCTTTCGGGTGAGGCTCTGGGCGTAGCGCGTCCATTCCACCGTCACCGGTGTGGGCCGCTCGACATCGCCGTAGATGATCGGTGGCTTCACGCAGCGCGAGCCGTAACTTTGCACCCAGCCGTTCTCGGTGAAGGCGAAACCCTGCAACTGCTCGCCGAAATACTCCACCATGTCGTTGCGCTCGGCTTCTCCGTGCACCAGTACGTCCAGCCCGAGTGCTTCCTGGCGCGCCACGGCGTCGCGGATTTCCGTGCGCATCGCCTCCAGATACGCAGACTGGCTGATCTGGCCTTTCTTGAACGCCCCGCGCGCCTTGCGTATCTCGGGCGTTTGCGGGAACGAGCCGATGGTCGTGGTCGGCAGTGGCGGCAGATTCAACCGGGCTTTTTGCTTTTGAATGCGGGCCGCAAAGGACGACGGGCGGCGCGTGTCGCGCTCGGACAAGGCGTCCATACGGCGTTTCACCGCGTCGGAGCGCACCCGCTTCGAGGATTTTCTCGAGGCCACAGCCTTGCGCGAGGCTTCCAGGGCCGGCGCGATCGCCTCGGTGCCTTGCGCGAGACCCCGCTTGAGCGTTGCGATCTCATCGAGCTTTTGCACCGCGAACGCCAGCCAGTTGCGGATCTCGGCATCCAGCGTCTTCTCGTGCGCAAGGTCCACCGGCACGTGCTGCAGGGAGCATCCGGCCGAGATCCACAGCCGTTCGCCGAGGCGGTCATGCGCCGGTTTGAGCGCCGCGAGGGCGGCGTCCAGATCGGTGCGCCAGATGTTGCGGCCATCGACGACGCCAAGCGACAGAATCTTCGACTCCGGGTAGCCGTCCAGGAACGTCGCGAGCTGCCCCGGCCCGCGGACCAGGTCGAGATGAATGCCGGCGACCGGCAGCGACTTGAGCATGGCCGCGTGCTCCGCCACGGACTCGAAGTAGGTGGCAAGCAGGATCCCGGGCGCCATGGATGCGAGAGTCTTGTACGTCGGCTGGAAGGCGTCCAACCAGCGCTTATCCGGTTCAAGACCCAATATCGGTTCGTCGATTTGCACCCGGGACACGCCCAGGACCCTGAGGCGGGCAAGTAGGCGCTGATAGGCTGGAATCAGTTGCGGCAGCAAATCGAGTTTGTGCGACAAACCGGACTTGATCTTGCCGAGGTAGAGCAGGGTGAGGGGGCCCAGCAGGGCCACCTTGACGGGGTGGCCGAGTTCCTTGGCCTGAGCAAGCTCCTCGATCAGCCACTCGACGCCGCCGTCGAAGCGCGTGTCCGAGCTCCATTCAGGTACCAGATAATGGTAGTTGGTGTCGAACCACTTGGTCATTTCCATGGCCGGATGGTTGGCGTCGCCGCGTGCCAGCGTAAAATATTGTGGCAGCGTGAGCGCCCGAGGATCGAACCCGAAGCGGCCGGGAACGCACCCGAGGTGCGCGAGGGTCTGCAGTACGGAGTCGTACCAGGCGAAATCGCCTACCGTGACGAAGTCCAGGCCGGCATCGCGCTGCCATTGCCAGTGTTTGCAGCGCAGACCGCGGCCGACTTTCAATAGCTCCGATTCCGGGAGCTCACCCCGCCAGAACGATTCCAGGGCGGCCTTGAGTTCCCGCTTCGCCCCGATGCGCGGGAATCCCAGTATGTGTGCGACGGTCACGGTCCACTCCTTTGACGAGTGGAAGATCATCCTCTATACTCATTTATGAATCCAATGAAAGTTTATTCATATATCATGAGCAGTATTCATAATATTTCCGGCCGCTGAATCGCCCCATGCTCGAAATCCGCCACCTGCGCACGCTGCTCGCGCTGACCGAAGCGGGTACGGTGTCGCGCGCCGCCGAGCGCGTGCATCTGACCCAGTCGGCTCTCTCCCACCAGCTGAAGGCGCTGGAAGCGCATTATGGCGTGGCGATGGTGAAGCGCCATGGGCAGTCCGTAAAGCTTACCGAGCCGGGTCAGCGGCTGGTGACATTGGCGCGCACGGTGATGGGCGAAGTCCGGACTGCCGAGCGCGAACTGACGAAACTCGTTCGCAAGCCCGCGGGAACGTTGCGGATCGCGCTCGAATGCCACACCTGCTTCGACTGGCTGATGCCGATCATGGACGCTTTTCGCAAGCACTGGCCGGAGGTGGAGCTCGATCTGGTCTCGGGCTTTCATCCCAACCCGCTCGCGTTGCTCGCCGACAACAAGACCGATCTGGTGATCGGATCGGAGAACAAGCCGCGGCGGGGCATCGTCTACCACCCGCTGTTTCGCTTTGAAGTGCTCGCCGTAATGCCGACCGACCACCGGCTGAAGGCAAAGCGCTATCTCGCCGCGAGCGACTTCGCGAAAGAAACGCTCATCACTTATCCGGTGCCCGAAGAGCGCATCGACTTGATCCGTCGGGTGCTGAAACCCGCCAAAATCCACCCCAGGCGCCGCACCACGGAACTGACGGTAGCCATCTTGCAGCTGGTCGCCAGCCGGCGAGGCGTGGCCGCGCTCCCGAACTGGGGGATCAAGAACTACGTGGATTACGGGTATGTGATCGCGCGGCGCATCGGCAAGAACGGGCTGTGGAGCAACCTGTACGGCGCCACCACCGGCGAAGTGGCGCGCCTGCCCTTTGTCCGGGATTTTCTGGAGACGGC
>VBCJ01000042.1 GCA_005884335.1 Betaproteobacteria bacterium
TCCCTTGAGCGAGAGCGTGCCGCTGTGCATCCGCCTCGGCGAGGAGCCGCGCGCGCCGCCCGAGAATCTCCGCGAGCGCGCTCATCACCCCTCGAGTCTGGTCCGGTCCTTGCGCAGCTCGGCGAGCGTAGCCGACAGGAACCTCGGCCGCTGCGAGATCGCCGCGCGCAGGCCGAGGCAGGCGGCGATTCCGCCGACGGCAAAGATCCCCGCCAACACGCCGATCGCGAGGAGACGATTCGTGTCCCAGAACAGCACCACGAGGAAGAACACGAGCAGCACGACGGCAAGAGCGATGCACAGCGCAGCGACCGCGGCGAGCACCGCGATTCGCGCGAGCCGCGCCCTTTCCTCGTCGATCTCGCTCGCGAAGATCTCGATGCGGGTCTGCACGATCGCGATAAAGGTCCTCGCGAGATTTCGCAGCGAATCGAGCAGACCCTCGGAGCGCCCGGCTTCTTCGGTCATGGCAAGGGCTAGCGGCGGCTGACGAGGAGCCCGAGCGCGATTCCTACCAGCGCTGCGATCCCGACCGCCTGCCAGGGATTTGCGCGCACGTAGTCGTCGGCGGCGCGCGCCTTTTCCGCCACTTCTTCACCGAGCGGCCCGAGCTTGAGCTTGGCCGATTCGAGGCTCTCCTGCATCTTCGCGCGCGCTGCGGCGGCTGTTTCCCCCGCCTGCCCCACGGTCGCGCGCAACAGCTCCTCGGCGTCGGAGATGACGAGCCTGAGATCGGCGGCGAGTTTTTCTGCGGTGACGTCGTTTTCGTGCATAAGTGGCCCCTTTGCCGGGGATTTTACCGGATACGATATCCCCCCATGTCACGTTCACACACCGCCAGAGCCCTTTCGCCGAAGGCGCGCCTGCGCGCGCTCGAGGCGGCCTTCGCGCGGTTCGCGGACCCCGTCCGGCGCGCGTTTCGCACTCTGTGGGCCGCACCGCCCGCGGTTCGGCTTCTCGCCGTCGCGATCGGCATCCTGGCGCTCTGGGGCGCGGCAAACTGGATAGTCCAAGCGGTCCGCAAGCCCTCCGAGATGTTTTTTCCGGTAGGCGGTGCGCTCGTAAAGACGCCCCCGGAAACCTGGCGCCAGTACGGGCCGCTCTTTCGCGAGCATTCCACTGCCGTCATCGCGCCCGAGCTGCTCGCCGCGCTCGCGCAGATCGAAGGCGCGGGCAACCCGGTGGCGCGGCCGCGCTGGACGTGGCGCCCGAGCTGGAATCCCTTCGAGCTGTACCGGCCCTCGTCGAGCGCGGTCGGAATGTTCCAGATCACCGACGCCGCGTTCCGGGATGCGAAGCGCTACTGCATCCACGACCACACCGTGGTCGAAGACGGTCCCTGGTACGACCCGAGCTCGTGCTGGTTCAACGGTCTCTACACCCGCGTCGTGCCCAGCCACGCGATCGAGATGACGTCGGCGCTGCTCGACCGCAGGGTCGCGAACATGCTCGCGCGCAGCACGGCGACGCTCGAGCAGAAGCAGGATCTCGCCGCCGTCATCCACCTCTGCGGGCCCGCGCGGGGCCAGGTCTACGCGCGCCGCGGCTTCCAGCCCTCGGGGCAGCGCTGCGGCACCCACGACCTCGCCGGCTACCTCGCGCAGGTCAACGCGCTGAAGCGGCTGTTCGCGCGTCTCGCGGCGGCCGATTGAGCGTCCGCGCCTCGAGCAGCCGCTACTCGATGTCGATTTCGAAGCTGCGCGGCCACTCGGGGCGGGTCTCCAAATGGAAATACACGCGGCCGATCTCGCGTCCGTCGGTGGTTTCGACCTGCACTTTCCACTCGCCCGGCTGGTAGTTCGACTTGAAGCCGTAGCCGCGAAATCCTTCCGCTCGCCCGCCGAGGATCTTGATGGGAATCGTATCCTGCAGCGCCCAGCCGCGGGCCTCCTCCTTCAAATACCAGCGCAGCTGCACCTGGTCGGAGAAACGAGTGGGCGAGAAGATGCGAAAGAACACGTACACCTTGTCGCCGGGCTGAGCGAGGAACTCCTGGTCCCCGTGGTGCCAGATGCGCCACGCCGGACGCTCGTGGCTCAAGCGGTAGGTATCCTGCGTCTTCTCGACCGCGTGATAGATCCCGATGAACGGGATCGAGAGCGGGACCGGCGGAATCAGCCTGAGGTAGTAGAAGACGAGGAACCCTACCAGCACGCTGCCCAGCGGCAGGAGCATCTGCCGGCGCGCGCGGCCGAAAAAGTCCAGCTTCCTACGCTTGATCCCCCAGACGACGCCGACTACGGGCACGCAGCCGGCGAGCATCGAAACCAGGAACACCGTGACGCCTATCGAGCCGACGAAGATCGGCACGACATTGGCCGCGAAGCACAGCGAGCACAGGGCGAGCAGGGTGAACTTGAACGGCAGGCCCAGGGACTTGAAGCGCTCGGATTCGTTCGCCCACAGCAGGAAAACCAGGAACGCGAGAAAGAAGAACGACACCAGGAGCGACGAGCTCTTGAAGAAGAAGATCGTGTAGACGTTGAGCAGCGTTCCCAAGAAAAAGTGCACCAGCGCCGTGCGGTACTGGTAGTACCAGCGCTTGAGAAAGAACAGGCTCGCGGGGTCGGGGCGCGCGCTGCCTCCCTCGAAGAACATCTGCGTGAGGGCGGCGAGGATCACTGCGATATAGACCACCTGCTGCCCGATCGCGTACCAGGAATCGGCGCGCTCGACGGTGACGATGTCGAAAAGAAAGCCGCAGACGAAGGAAAGAACGGCGATCCTCTGCTCGTTCCTTTCGTAGTAGAGCTTGAGGCGGCCGATCGCTCCGACCGCGGGTGCCGCTTCCGTCATTTTGGGTTCCGCTGTTTCCACAGTTCCATCAGCTTGCGGGCGAACACCGTGCCGAGCGCGTCGTCCTCGTGCATGAAATAGACATAGGCGCGCTCAAGGCGCAGCGCCGCGATCCGCTCGGCCCAGTCGCCGAGATCCGCATCCTCGTAATGCGTGCGCCGCAGGCGCAGGTAGCCGCTCGCGGCGGTCGCGACGATAGGGGGCGAGTCGCCTTCCTCGGTGTCGGTATAGCAGAGCATCGCGCCCTTCGCGCGCAGCGCCTCGTAGACCTCCCCGTCCTGCCAGGACTCGCTGCGGAACTCGAAGGCGGCAGGGCGGCCCGCGGGCAGCAGCGCGAGGAAATCGCGCAGCCGGGGCAGGTCCTTCTTCAGGTAAGGCGGCAGCTGGAACAGCAGCGGCCCGAGTTTGCCGCCCAGCGCCTGGGCGCGCCGCAGGAACTCGGCGACGTGGGTCCCGCACTCTTTCAAGCGCAACTCGTGGGTGATGCGGCGCGGCGCCTTGAGCGTGAAGGAGAAACCTTCCGGCACCTCTTCGGCCCAGCGCGCGAGCATCGTCTCGGCGGGCATGCGGTAGAAGGTGTTGTTGATCTCGACCGTCGCGAAATGCCCGGAATAGTAGCGCAGCATCGCGTCCGCGGGATGCTTTTCAGGGTAGAACTTGCCGAGCCACT